>JBOGJY010000458.1:0-20398 GCA_050745325.1 Terriglobia bacterium | reverse complement strand
GCATTGCTTGCTACCGAGGAGTGTCTGCTGGATGCTTCAGTCCAGCCGCGCAACCCGCGTCTCAGCCGGCTGGAAGTGGAGGAGGCCCTCGGCGAGTATTTAGGAGCCACACAGGTGCTCTGGCTGGGTGAGGGAATCGCCGGTGACGACACGCACGGCCATATTGATGATCTCTGCCGCTTTGTGAGCCGGAGCGCCGTCGTACTCTGCCAGGAAGATGACCCGAAGGACGCGAATTACCTGCCGCTTAATCGAAATCGTGAGAGACTCGAAGGGATGCGGCTGGCGGACGGATCGAAGATTGAAGTGGTTCCTCTTCCCATGCCTTCGCCGCTGTACTTTGACGGACAGAGGCTTCCGGCGAGCTACGCTAATTTTTACGCCGCGAACGCTGCGGTCCTTGTACCTACGTTTAACGACGCGAAAGACCATATCGCGCTCGGCATTCTTGCGGAACTTTTTCCTGACCGGCCGGTGGTGGGCATCCACTCAACTGACCTCGTCTGGGGGCTGGGAACACTGCATTGTCTCACCCAGCAGCAGCCGGCGAACCCGGCCAGCCAGGCTTGAGGATTGACCAGAAAAGGAAGATTAAAACGCCGCGTGAAAGGCGCGTGTTTATACGAATACCCGGTAGGCGCCGCACGGAAGAGCGGGCGGTGGGATGAGCTATGCGCATAACAGTCAAAAATAATATGTCGAGGCTGGCCGCCGTAGTGATCGCGGCCATTGTATTCGTTGTTCTCTTCGTTAAAGTGGGGAGAACCTATTTGGCGGGAGTCATTGCTGAAAAACCGGTCTTGAAAAATTTCCAAACCGCGATGCGCCTTGACCCGAGCGATTCGCAATATGCGCTGAGCTTGGGCCGCACCTACCAGTACAGCGTCCAGAACGCTGACTCTGACCTTGCGATCAAGGACCTCACCCGCGCCGTCGAGCTCAACTCGTACAACGCTCAGGCGTGGCTTGATCTCGGCGCCGCTCTGGAATTTCAGGGGGAGAACGATCAAGCCGAAGAGTGTATGCGCCGCGCGGATACTCTGGCTCCGCGCATACCCGATTTCCAGTGGGCGATCGGGAATTTCTTCCTGATTCACAACAATATGCAGGAAGCATTCCGGCACTTCAGAATGGTTTTGGCTGGAAACGCCGCCTATGAAGAGGCGATTTATAATACGGCGTGGAAAGCATCGGGGGATGGGCGGGTGATTCTAGCCAGTTTAATCCCCGACAGTCCCGGGCCGGAAATCGACTACCTTACTTATCTGCTTGCTAGCCACCGCTTGAGCGAAACGGGCGCTGTTTGGGATCGTATTGCGTCGAGCCACGAAAAGTTTCCCGCAGCGAACACCGCGTTTTACCTGGACGTTTTAATTGGCTCCCATCAAACTGACCAAGCTTGGAATGTCTGGACCACCCTGCGGGAAAAGGGCCTGATTCCGTCTACTTACCTGCCGACTCCGCAGAACCTGGTTGAGAATGGAAATTTTGAAAATACGCTGCTAGGCTTCGGCTTTGGCTGGCGGGTCGCGGGCGTGAGCGGGATTTACGTTGGTTTGGATGACAGCATGTACCATTCGGCCGCCAAATCACTACTGATCCAGTTTCCCGGTAATCAGAATGTGGAATACCACAACGTCTACCAATTTGTGCCGGTTGTGCCCGGCCACCATTATCACCTTGCCGTGTTCATGAAGACGGATAGCATCACCACTGACAGCGGTCCCCGCATTGAAGTGAAAGACGCGTACAACCCCGCCTTGTTAGACAAGTATAGCGATCAGCTCACAGGGACCTCGCCTACCTGGACGCCGCTCACCGTCGACTTTGAGGCTGGCCCTAAAACCGATCTCGTGGTTATTGATATCGCGCGAGTGGCTAGCCAGGAATTTGCCAATCAAATTGCCGGCAAGGTCTGGGTTGACGACGTCGCGCTCACGCCCGCGGATAAATCGGAATAAGGGAGCGCGGGATGGTGATGGCAAAACCGGCGTTTTCGGCAAACGGCTAAACTTCCCCATCATCCAAGAAGAACTGTTAAACCGGATATGTTGAAGTCAATGAAACGCGCCCTGCTGAAGGGGATGAGAGGGGCGCGGGTCTTCGAATTGTTTGCCGGCAGTCGATGGCGCCGGGACCGCCTCCTGATTTTGTGTTATCACGGCGTTTCTCTCCTGGACGAGCACGAATGGGACGACGCGCTTTATATAAGTCCCGGCTTGTTTGAGAGGCGGATGGCCACGCTTAAAAACGGAGGTTATTCAGTCCTCCCGCTTGGGGAAGCCCTTGCGCGGCTTCGCGCCGGCAGCCTTCCCAACCGGAGCGTCACGATCACGTTCGATGATGGGGTCTGGGACTTTTACCACCAAGCTTATCCAATTCTGAAAAAGTATGGCTTTCCGGCAACCGTCTATCTGACAACGTACTATTGCAACTATAACCGGCCTGTGTTCACTGTATTCTGTTCTTATCTGTTGTGGAAAGCCCGGGGCAAGACCGTGGAAGCCAACCCCTCCCTAGGTTTGGAACAAAAGCCTGATCTCGGCGCGGCGGAAGGCCGTGAAAGGGCGTCGGAGGCGATCGTCGCTTTTGCAAACCGGCATGGCCTGTCGGGACAAGCGAGGGATGAGTTAGCCCGCGAACTGGCCCTTTACCTGGGCTTGCCCTACGACGAACTCGTCCAGAAGAGAATTCTCCACATCATGCGGCCCGATGAAGTTTCAGAGCTTGCTTCCGCTGGAATTGGCTTCGAGCTCCACACTCACCGCCACAGAGCGCCGCAACAGCAGAGCCTGTTTGAGCGGGAGATTGAAGATAATCGAATGTGGATTCAAAAGATGACCGGCAAGACCGCCGTCCACTTCTGCTATCCGAGCGGCGAATCGCGCAGCGAATTTTTCCCCTGGCTTCAGCAGCTTGGCGTTCTATCGGCCACAACCTGCATTCCAGGTTTCGCTACCTCCCAATCGGACCCCTTTCTTCTTCCGCGCCTTGTTGATGTAACAAGTCTGAGCGATGTGGAATTTGAGGGCTGGCTGGCGGGCGTTTCCTCATTTTTCCCAAGAAGGAGCCGGGCCCGCCAGCTTGATGAGTAGCCGGGCGGAGCAGGCGAAGCAGCCGGAGGTGCGGCGTTGAATCTGAGTATTCATCATCTGGGAATCGCGGTGAAAGACATCCAACAGACGGCGGCGGTATACGCGCGGTCTTTTGGTTGTCGGGTTGAGAGCGAAGTCATCCACGACCCTCAGCAGCAAGCCTATGTCCAGTTTCTGCGCTTGCCGGGCGACCGCGTCTATCTGGAACTCGTTCAGCCGGACGGACCCAACACGAAGCTTAGTCAGGCCGTCGCCCGGGGCGGAGGGCTGAATCATGTCTGCTACGCTGCGGACGATATTGACGCCACGTGCCGGGAGCTTCGTCAGCAGGGCCTGATTCTGATTGCGCCGCCTGTGCCCGCGGTGGCATTCAACGGACGCCGCATCGCGTGGCTGGCGGGTAAGGATAAAGTGATCATTGAGCTTGTGGAACGCGGCAAAGAAGGCGAGTTATAGTCACGAGTCCTAGTTATCTCATGAACCTTGTTAAGCTTATTAATCTCATGTGTCGCTCTGAGTTGTATCGCGGCCTCGCGTTGTCTTTCCGAAGCGGGTTGTTTTAAAGTAGCTCTCCTGTCGCCTGAAACCCGCCTCCTCCACAATGCGCCGCGCGGTTGCGTCATGGCTCAAAAGGCTAATGTAAATCTGCTGTGTCTGCGGGCTGCGGACGGCGTCGGCGAGCATCTGCCGCAACGAGCTTCTGAAAAGGCCCTTTTCCCGGAAACGGGGATGCGTGTAGAAATTAAGCAGCGCGGTTGAATTGGGCGCGCAGGCGAGAGCTTGGCTCACTTCGTCCAAAGGGCAGCTCTCGTGGTTTTCAATCAGCCATCCATAGTGAATCAACCGGCCATCGAGAACGTGGGTATACACGTGATAGCCGTCTTCCAGCCGCTCGAGCGCCTTCTCCCAAACTTCCTGCTGAGCCGGTTGCCCCGCATCCGCTGGTTCGTAGAGCAGAAGATCAGCGAGATGGTCGCGGCGCATGATGGTGGGGCCGGGCAGCGTTGGATGTGATTTTACGTCAAGGCAATAGACCCGCAGATCCTTTCTACTCCACACCGCGGACTTGATCTCGCGGCAAACGGCTGCGGGCAATTGGGACGCCTTGATCAATTTCAATCTGGGCCGGATGCGCTCACCCAGCTTCTTCATTCGATCCATAAAGACGAACCGCTTTGACGCTGTGACCAGGCTGCGTCTCATACGATAGCGGCGGGCGGCCGGGCGATGGAAGAAAACAGTCAAGACATAGGCTTCATCGTGATGTGAGGCAAGTTCCTCCTTGTATCCTCCCCCCGGCGTCAGATCAACCGCTGAAAGTCCCTCCTCCTGCAAGTGAAGTCCGAGAAATAGAATGTGAATTCGCCCCAGTGAATGGCGGGAGAGAAAGGGAGATTGGACGATGACTCCAAGCACAACCTGATTTTTGTTACGTGGTCCGATGTGCGCCGAAATAATGCGGCCGTCCAGCCGGAGAACGGTAACGTGCAGCAAGCCGGGCTGACGCATCATCGCCATATAGAACGGCTTCTTGAGCGCGTCCGAGGCGAAGGGCGGCGCTCCGTACATCGCTCCCTGCCGGAAATCGTAGAATGGGATGATCTCATCGAGCGCGGTTTCAAACGCCTCCGGGTCCCGGATACGGTCAAAGGAAAGCTCGCCCAGCCGCTCAAGCTGGTTAAGCCGCATCTTCTTTTTCTTCTTCCGCAAAACCTCGGCGATCTCGTTCCCGGGTTCCGTCGAGAGAAGGGGCCGGGCAATGGCGCGCCATTCACAGCGGGAGAGCCAGCGGTCGCTCCACACCAGAGGAGTTTTCGGAGGGAGAAACAGGAATTGGAGTCTGCCGCGCGGGAATTCTTCTGCGAGGCGGTCCAAGGCAAGTTCGATAAATCCCTCTGGCTCGCCGTCTCTGGCAAGCCAGGCGTGATATTCAGCCTGTTCCCCTCCCACCTGGACAATCGCGCCATCTTTCTTCGACACGGCGAGAAAGAGCAAGCCGCCGAGAGCGTCCGCGTCCGCTCCTCCTGCCACGATCAGCGGCTCAAACTGGCCGCCGTAAATCTGATACCACGCCGTCACGAAAGGGACATCTTGAAAGCAGGTACCGTGAGAGCAAGCCGCATAAAGAGCGGTCCACTGACGGAGAAAAGCCGCTTCTTGAAGCAGCGCCACGGCTTCCTCATCGCGGTACAGACGGATCATGGTGGAACACTCTCGCATCGCACGTTCAAAATCGTGGCGATCATCATCGGGTAGGGTCTCAAATCAGGTATTCGATCAGGCCGCCGGAACCACCGGGACACCCCCGCTTTTACTCTGGGTCTCAAGTGACGGGGTTCGTCATCCGATGGCTTTACCTTGCTGATTGGACCCAATTGGGGCCGATTAAGGCTGGTTGGACGCATCGGGCGCTACGTTGCCGATGAACGAACAGCGGGCCGAATATCCGCCGGAGAGCGCAAGCTCATAGAGCTTCTCTTCCGGCTTGCTGGAAAACTCCTCGAAGCCAAGCTTCGAGTAGAGACCGGCCACCATAACGTTCTTAGCAGTCGGACGGTAAATACCGATGAGGCGCCGGATTCCCGCCGCCTGCGCCGCCTCCGCGACGCGATCCAACATAAAGTCCTCCATCTGACGGCCGAGCACGCGGCAGCTCATCAGCCACGTATCGATTTCCCATGCGCCAGGGTCGGTAGCCGGTAAACAGAAAATCACGCCGATGATTCCGTGATCGCCGAACCGGTCCGCGAGTTGGAAAACTCCTGTCCAATGGGATTTCTCTTCCGCGAAGTGGCGGACCTGGCCTTCGGTAGATCGCTTCGTCGTAAGATTAAACTGGTTTGTTTTATTGATCAGTTGCGTGACACGAGCGAGATTTTGGGGCGAAACCGGCGCCGTTGACGCGCGCATATGAAGCTGCTCCAGAAATTCGTCGAGTGTTTTCGCCGTTTCGCGCAGCGATTCCCTCTCCGCCTGATTCCGGTAGGCTTCCGAACGCTTACGGTCTTCCGTCGAGAGTGTGAGTGAGAAGAAGTGGCGGCCGCGATCCAAGTCTCGAACGTAATGGTGGGGAGACGCGCTCAATCCCACGACGGCAACCTCAGGCATCTGGGACCGGACCCAGGCGCGCTCGAGCGGATTATCGTCAAGAAAGACGAAGCTGTCCGTTCCCAACGAGAGTTTCCCGGCGATGGCCCTGAGATTTGACGCCTTGTCTTCCCAATTGGCCACGAAGGCGGCGAAATCTTCCAGACGAAGCCCCATGTGCTCGTGGCGCAGGAACGGAAGCTGGGCGTCCTCAGGATTATTCTTTGAGCACACCGCGAGCAGAACGCCACGGCTCTTCAGGTCGAGCATGTAGCGCTGGAGATCGGCATAAGCTTCTCCTTCAGGAGAAGACGGACCAATGCGGATGCCCTGCAGACCGTCTTCGCCGATCACGCCTCCCCACAGCGTATTGTCCAGATCGCAGACGAGCACTTTGCGCGTCAACCCGGTGGCCGCCCGCACGTGAGCTAGCTGCAACTCTGCGAGGTGAGGCAGAGCTTCCGTCGAGGGGTATTGCTTGGCGGTGTGCCAGAGAAGCGGATCATCCCATTGATGGATTCCGGTTTCCGCGGCTATGCTGCCGGTGTCAAGAATGGACACAAAATCCGGCGCTTCGAGCAAAAGCTTTTCATTGAGCTGGTGGATGATGCGGTTGCGGCCGCCGGCGAGCGAGCCAGACAGGTAAGCGTAAGGATCAAAGGCAGGTTGGTCGAAGGCGTGCTGGACCACATGGCAGCCGAAACGCTCTCCAAGGATTTGCCACAACGATTTGAACTCGTGGATCACTTCCTGAATCTTAGCTTCCGGGTGTTCGCTGACCGGAGGCAAGTTCAAGTCCCGCCATTGACTGGCGATAAAAACGAAATCGGGGCGAAAATCGCGCAGCCCGCTTTCAGGATTTAGAACCTCCTGCCGGAATGCGCCGTAAAGCCCTTCGTAGAACTCGGCATTAATTCCGTCGCGAAAACAAAGGGCGCGCATGACGGGAACCAGCAGACTTGTGGTGCTGCTTCCCAGAATAGCGATGCGGCAGTGGCGCGACGCAGGCGGATTGCGCTGCCACACCTGGCGAATCAGTTTTTCGGCCCGCGCGTGAAACGCATAAGACGGGCGGAGGAAGAGAGCCTCGCGCAGCAGCCGGGCCGACTCATTATATTGGCCTGACTGGGCGAAGACTCGCGCGGCTTGGAGAAAGATGAAGGGATCACGGCAGGGCGCGCTGGAAAAAAACTCGCCCCATTGCCGGGCGGACTCTTCGAGCTTGCCCGAGGCCGAAAGCCAGCGGGCCTTCACGTAATAGCCCGCTGTCGAAGCCGGCAGAAGACTGGCCCAATGAAACACGAAGTCCGAGTTGTTTTGGCCGGCGCTGGCCTGCAAAGCCCCGAGAAGAGACTCCAAGGCCGCAGCGTTGAAGGCGCCGCCCATCTCTACGATAAGCGATTGCGCGCGCGCGAATTTTTCTGCAGGCGGCAGGTTCGCCAGCATGGCCGGGATCTCCGCAGCATGAATGCTCCGTCCCGTCACGATGTCACCCATTCTGTTTTCACTCTGCCAGCTCGGGATGCTGGGCGGCCCAACTTAGCGCGTCCTGGGCGGCCCACATCACCAATCCATTGGTCGGCTTGAACTTGCCCTCTTCGTAAAGTTTCCTTCGCTCCGGGCTGTTCTCGAATGCCAGCTTGTGAATTCCTTCTTCTTTCATCCCCAGGATAAGACCGCCATTCTCTTCGAAGACTTTGTTTCTCCACGCCAGATGAGGACTGGCCCGGACCGTGTCAGGCGATTGGAGCCAGCCCATGGTGTAGATGCCCTTGATGTGGGGTTGCAGCTCAAGCGACTTTGCCATTAAGTATAAAGACTTGTGCATTTCTTTCGGAACAAGAATCTTGGTTTTTCTCAGCGGGTTAAGATGGTAAAAAAAAGCGGGCTTCACACCCTTAAACTTCGCGCAGAGGAAGTATACCGCGATGGGAAGCGAGAGCGGAGGAAGCTTGAGCAACCTCGAACGGGCAAGCCCCGCCACGTCCCAGTAAAGCTCTCCCGCGGGAAAGCACCGGAGCGAGGCTTGTTTGCTCATGACCACGAATGAAAATGAGTCGGAGCGGTAGCGCGCCTTTGAAGCTTCGTCTTTGGCGAAGCTCAGAAACTGCTGGCAGAATAATTTCTTGACGGTGGAAACAACGGGCAACTCAGGGATGCGGCCCACGAATTCGAGAATCCCGTGCAAAATCAGGAAACGCTCAACCAGGCCCTCTTCGGTTTCTTTATCTCCTACCAGCGCACGCTTGAATTCCGCCACCGCTCCGGGCGTGATATCGTCGTCGCTAACGCGGCTGACCAGCGCCGCGCAATCGCGGCGGGTCCGTCCCGCGCGTCCGAGCGACTCCTCGAGCCAGACCATCTCCCGATGCCGCAGGCTTTGCTCGCAACATTGTCGAACTTCTTCAATCAGCGTTGCTAGCATGTCGCCGGAAATGGAGGGACTCAGATCTGATCGGGGCGGTAAGCTGAGAATCGGGGAAAGCGTTTCTGCGTTCAAGAAGGTCGATGAGCTGGCCCACATTTTCGAAGCTAAGCAAGTCTTGATCTGCCTCGATGCCTAGCTCGCTCGAGATCAAAGCCAGAATCTGTACATCCGTCAGAGACGACCAGCCGTCAATAGACTCGCGATTGTCCGCGTCTTTGAGTGTTCCCGGGGCTACCGATAACACATCTTCCAGCATGGCCATGAACGCTAACTTGGTCATTAAACCACCTTCAATCCTTGCCGAATTCTAAATTTTAGATACGAGAAGTAACAAATAAAAACTCTATCGAGGCTTCACCTCAGACCAGCAAGCCGTGACGTCACCGCGAAACGGTGGAGCGGGAGCCACCGGCGCAAAAACTTGACCCATTCACATCAAATTTCGTAGCTCAAGGTTTATCGTTTGATTTTATCAGAAGTATAATCAGGCCTCAACGCGCTTGTTGCAACATGGTTAACATTGAACGCCTGGTAAACCCACCAGTCAGACTGAGCCGGGCCGGGCGCGTTCTCCCAGCATCACCCTCTTCATCATCTTTTTGATGCCTAGTTTCTCCAATAGGATTCCTGTCTTGAGAGAAAAACTGGCAGCTAAATGACTGCCGGTCAGGAAAACGGTGTGTTTGGCGGTACGCTTGAAATATCGAACCGTTGCGCACGGAACACAGCCGGTAGAAAAAAACTCCTTGTAAGGTTGCAGGCCTTCCCCGAAATCAAATAGTTTATATTTTCCTTCCGCGAAAAGTTTTTCCAGTATCAAATAAAGCAGCACGGTTCCGGGCGACCACTTTTCGTATGCCTGGTCGAAGCGCGGCGCCCAGTAATAAAAGACGTCCTGAGAGATTTTGCAACACGCAACGGCGATCGGACGGCCCTGATGAAAGAGGACGTATCCCAGGATTTTTCCTTCCGCCGCCCAATCGAGAATGCGGGATTTCCCCACCCAGTCCCTGAAAGACCCTGAAACCTTGGCCTGCCACGATTTCGAATTCACTTCATCGGCGAGGGCGCAGAAAGTTTCGATTTCTGACGGCGAGTATTGCGCCCACTCGATCTCCGAGCCTGAAAACTCCCCGAATTTCTTAACGGTTCGAACCAGGTTCTTACGCGCTTTGCCTTTAAACTTCTCCAGGTATTCTTCAAACGTCCCTTCCAACTTCACATAGTACCAATTCACCGTTGACCCAACGGTGCGGATGGAAGCTGGGAGAAATACAAGGCGTTTGTGGTCTCTATCTACCGGCTGAGCGCGTATCACCGCGGCCTCGATCCCGGCCGGAAACTCTTTCCACGCCGGCGCCGTCTCTTCAAGCCGCGTGGAAAGCCGCGTGAAATGCGTGGTCATCGCCAGCGCGGATAGCTCTATGCGCGCAAGCGTCCAACCGCCAATCGAAAGAGGAAACTCGTCTCTTTCCGGCCCCCAAACGGGTTCTTGATCGGCCGGGCGCGCCTTCGTCAGGCTGCCATCGTTATCATCTTGCAAAACGTTCATTGGCATTGACTTCAAGCGTAGCTATCAGAGATTCGCTTGTTTGCCGGGGAGATTCACAATATTGAGCTCAATAGGCCGGCCCGAGGCCGGTCTTGCGTCCAGATTATGTGACGTTTTTAATCCTTCTTTGTTTTCAATCATCATAGGCTTCGTTCCGGATATTTTTGCGTTCTCCCATTCTCTCTCCAGGCGTTTTCTAATCTTTGGGGGGCCTACCTTGGTAGCGCAGATTTTTGCTTTTGAAATTCTGCGGCATTTTTGTCTGGACCTGCGAAAAAGCCGCAGAGTTTTAACCGCAAAACTCTGCGCTACAATTATTAGAAATGTTGATTCTAAAGGGTCGCTAGGCTTCGTTCCGTGAATTTTTGTGTTCTTCTGCGGTTCCCGGACCATTTTCTAATCTTTGAGGGCCGCAACGCGTCCCCCACCCGTCCCGCCCTCCGCTATAATCCCAACCTCCAACCTATCACAGAGCAGTGAGAATTATGAGACAAACGAGATAAATGGGACGGTTTTTCTGTTTTTCAAGGGCTTGCGAGATTCTTACTTCCCTCCGCCCAGAACCGCCTCCAGCCCATCGTGCGTCCAGGTTTTCAATAGACCGTTGGGGGCCGTTCTAAGCCGCTACGCTGGAATATTCTGCGCCTGAGCTGACTTGGCTGCGCTGACTTCGAGCGTGGTCTTGATCCCTGAGTGGCGCTGGCCGAACCACTGCGAATAGTCCTGCCAAGGCAACTGGGTGGTGATAAGCTTTCGCAGGGTTCCCGGCCAGTTTTTTTCCACGGTCAGAAAGTCCTCGACGCCTTTATGAAAATGCCTCGGGTTGGCGTTGACGCTACCGAATACCACATTATTCCGCAGAACGAGGTCCTGATTGATGGTGTTGGCTGGCACCTGGCGCATACCTTGCCCGGCCGTGACACTCAGCAAGCAGAGGATGCCGTCCGCGGCCAGGATCTGCATGGCGTTGAAGGCTACGGAGGAGACGCCCGTCGCCTCAATCACCAGGTCGAGCGGCCCCAGGCGCTTAACCGCATCGGTAATCTCAATTCCGTCCACGCAGATGTATTCCGCTTCGAGGCTTTGCGCGATCCCGGCGCGCGGGTCCGTTACAGGCTCACGCCCCGCCACAAAAGTTCGTAACCCCCTCGCCCGCAGCACCGCCGCCGCCAGCAGCCCGACCGGACCCGCGCCCAGCACAAGCGCCTGTTTAGGCTGCCACGTCATGCGGCGCTGAATCAGGTAAGAGTGGTCGATTCCTTTCTCTACAATGGACATCGGCTCGAGCAGGATGCCAATGTCCCGGATGGCCTCGGGAATCTTTACCAGATAGCGAGGGGATTCGACGTAATATTCCGCCATGAACCCGTGACGTCCCTTAATGCCGCGCTCAGTGTAATCGCCACTGCTGCATAGGTCCATTTCACCTTGCTGGCAATAGGGGCATTTGCCGCAGGGCCGCCGGACAGTGGAAACCACATAGTCTCCCTGGCGCAGCCCGTTCGCGTCCCCCTTCACTTCCTCAATGACGCCCAAGTTCTCGTGGCCCAAAATAAGATAGTCGTCGCCGGGCGGGGTCTGGCCGTACAGGCCGTCGTTGATCTCCGCGTCAGTGCCGCACAGGCCCGCGCGAATCACGCGCACCTTGATCTCATCCGGTTTTGCTTCCGGCGCCGGAACGTCGCGCATCTGAATACTATTCTTAACCCCGGGTTTTACGGTTATCGCTTTCATACTTCTATTCTACTTCACTCCGCGGCATATTGAGCGCCTTCGATCGAGCGGGCGCGGCTCCGCCTGGAGATGGCAATCGCCAGCCCTACTTTACCCTCCGTATTGTTTGCGGGAAAAGGCGGCTCGCCGGTTTTCTTACGAACCAGTCACTTCATAGACGAGCACTTCAGCAGGCGTCGCGCCCTGCGCGGGAACTGCGACATAATAACGGCGCAGTTGGGGGATGAGGCGCGCCGTTTTGCCGCCGGGGCCTGAAGGGACATTTCCCAAGTGTTGGTAGTGATCGGGGCTCTGTTCCTGATACACGCCAACCGAGCCCGCGCCCGCGCCGCAAGAGGCGTAGATGCGCTGGCTTGAAGGATCGAAAACCAGGTCGTCGACTCCCCGGTCAATTGGGAGGGCCTGCAGCTCCTTGCCGGTTTGCGTGTCAAAGACGACAATCGCGCCGCTGCGGCAGCCCACAAAAAGCCGATGATGCGGCTCGTCGAACGCCATCGCCACATTGACTTTGCCCAGCGTAACCGGCCACACCGCAAGGATCGTGTGCTTTTTGCGGTCGATCACCTCAATTTGGTTCTTGGCCCGGTTATTCACGTACATCTTTGAGCTGGAATGTTCAATGGCCATGGCCTCGAGCGTATCGCCATCAATCTTCATATCGGCCACCTTCTCGCCGGTGGTGGTGTTCACAATGCTGATCGTTGAATACGTTTGGTGAGCGTCGCCGCCCCCATTGACGATGTAGAGGTCTTTCGTGGATGGATCGTAGGCAATGGAATCCGAATCGACCAGAAGTTTCACGGTCTTGAGCAGCTTGTACGTCTTGCCGTCGTAGATTCGCAAAGCGCCCGTCCCGCCGTCCGTCACGTAGATACGCTGCAGGTCCTGGCGATAAAGAATCGCGTGCGGGATGCCAATTCCGCTGATCGTATGAATCAGCCTGCCCGTATGCAGATCGAACACCAGCACCGCCTTATAACCCTCCGCCGCTGAGAACAACCTGTTCCCTTGGAGGTCCACACCGAAGTGGTCGAAGTGGCCCCTGACCTCATTGGGCATCTTATAAGTCTGAACGAGCTTGAGAGGCGCCGGATTTTGCGCCTTGGCGCGGGGAATAAAAATAGCGAACACCGTGAAGAAGATTGCGATTAACCGTTTCATGAGGCTCCTCCGATCGATCCGTTGGTTCAACAGACTTTAAACGCGGCACTGCTTTTTCGCCAGCGAGCGCCAGCCGGGACCCCACACTATCACACTGGCTCGTCAGAAGATGTACCTGAATAGAAATTAATTCTGCTTTAAGGAATGCTCACAATTCGCAATTGGGATTACGTTTTCTCCACCCCCGTAGAGTCTGTGTAACAACTGCCCTTTCTGAGTTGTAGCGGCGCTCGGAGCCTACCCTGACGAGGAAGGGAGCGCCGAATCACTTGAAAAATAGAGACCGGCGGCCAGAGGCCGCCGCTACAACCGCAGTTGTCACGCAGACTTCGTAGCCCCTCACCCAGCCTGCTGGGCGTCCGCAGCCTGGGGTACAATGGCTCATCCATGATTCCCATTCCGCTTAATGACAATATCCGCCGGCGGACGTTCTGGACGTGTACGCTCGCATTGATAATTCTAAACACCATTGTGTTTCTCTACGAGCTTTCGCTCGGTCCGGAGTTGAACCGCTTCGTGTATCTGTTCGGTCTGGTTCCGGCCCGCTATAGCACGCCGGCCGGGCTCGCAATCCTCCCACGCCTGCCAGGTTTTCTGACTTCGGCGCTGACTGCCATGTTTTTGCACGGCGGCTGGCTTCACTTGGGCGGCAACATGCTCTTTCTGTTCGTTTTTGGGCGCAGCATTGAGGATCGCTTTGGGCATTTTAAATTCCTCGGGCTCTATTTTGCGGGCGGTTTCGCGGCGGCGCTGCTCTACCTTGAAATGAGCGCCGGCTCGCGCATTCCTTCCATCGGCGCAAGTGGCGCCATTGCCGGCGTGCTGGGGGCTTATTTTGTATGCTTCCCTCGCGCCCGCATCACTACGGTGCTCTATTTGATTTTCTTCTTTTGGACCGTACACTTGCCCGCCGTGCTGGTGCTTGGCTACTGGTTTCTGATTCAGTTCGTGATGGGATTTCAGATGCTCGCCATCCAATCGGCGACGGGAGGAGGAGGCGTTGCCTGGTGGGCGCACGTTGGAGGCTTCGTGGCGGGGATTATCTTGGGATTTGCGCTTCGTCCACGCCGGCCACAGGTGGAAATCATCCGGTAAGCGGGTTTGTAGCGGCGACCTCTGGCCGCCGCTACAACATTGCATTCGGGCGCACGGCTTGCACTCCGAGTGGTAAGGACGCGTGGGCCGTCAGCGAGATCCCGGCTCTTAGTCCCGCCTTCAGTTTGTAAGTTCCAGCGGCTGCGATCATGGCGGCGTTATCCGTCGAGAGGGCAGGCGAGGGAAAGAGAACGTCCAGCCCCGCAGCCCGCGCCGTGGCTTCAAACCGCTCGCGGAGCAATGAGTTGCAGGCCACACCCCCAGTGACGAAAATGGAGCTAACGCACTCCCGGTCGGCGGCTTGAAGGGTGCGTTCCGTGAGGTCTCTGACCACCGCTTCCTGGAAGCTTGCGATCAGGTTTAGCGTGTCCGCCGTGCAGTGTTCGCGCGCCTCCTCGACAGACGGCGTTCCGTTGCCCTTGCGCCACTCATTGCGGAGGTCAGCTTCGGCAGCCAGGCTGCTGCCACGCACGCGATAAAGAACGGCGGTTTTCAACCCGGAAAAGCTGAAGTCAAGCGGATTGCCCTTCATCTTGATGGCGCCGAACTTGAAGGCATGAGGGTCTCCGAAGCGCGCCAGCTTGTCAATCACGGGGCCGCCAGGATAACCGAGAGCGAGGAGTTTAGCCACTTTGTCGAAGGCTTCACCGGCCGCGTCATCACGAGTCTGGCCCATCTGGCGGTAAAAAAATACCTCCGCATGGTGTTCGGTTTCCATCCAAACTCGGAAGAGGCTAGTGTGTCCGCCGGAGACCACTAAGGTCACGTTGGGGAAGCCGGCTTCCCCCGTTGCGCGGCCTGCGCGGCGCATTATCTTGTTTTCAAGCCACGCCGAGTGGATATGCCCTTCGAGATGGTTCACGCCCACGAGCGGCTTTTTTAATGCATGAGCCAGGGCTTTTCCGTAGACCAGACCCACCAGAAGCGAGCCGATCAATCCAGGCCCTTCGGTGACGGCAACGGCGTCCACCTGCGAGGCCGTGAGGCTTGCCCTATGCAAGGCTTCTTCGACCACAGGCGAGATTTTTCGCAGGTGCTCGCGGCTGGCCAGCTCCGGCACGACGCCGCCAAATCTTTCGTGGGTAAGGATTTGCGATGCTACAACGTTTGAAAGAATGCGCTCGCCGTCCTCAACGACCGCCGCCGAGGTCTCGTCACAACTGGATTCGATTCCAAGCACAAGCATAGCCGCATAACTCCAAGAGGTATGGTAGCATACGGACCTGAAGGGGAACCCGGGGCGGTTCCGGCGGACGTGCGGGTCCAAATTCTGGCGAGGTGACAATGACAATTCAAAAGGCCGTATTGCCGGTGGCCGGACTGGGAACTCGTTTCCTTCCGGCTACGAAAGCGCAGCCGAAGGAAATGCTGCCCATCGTGGACAAGCCCTTGGTCCAATATGGCGTGGAGGAGGTGGCCGCGTCGGGCATTCCGATGGTTATTTTTGTGACGGGGCGCGGAAAGAACAGCATCGAAGATCACTTCGACGTTTCTTTTGAATTGGAGCGCATGTTGGCCGGGCGCGCCAAGGTGGCGCTGCTTCAATTGGTGCAATCCATCTCAAACCTGGTCGAAATCATCTACGTGCGGCAAAAAAATCCGCTGGGGCTTGGACACGCAATTCTGATGGCCCGCGAGTTGGTGGGAAATGAACCGTTCGCTGTGCTGCTTGCTGACGATATCATCGACGCTCCCACACCTTGTCTCAAGCAAATGATGAATGTGTTCGACCGCTACGGAAAAAGCGTGGTCGCTCTTCAGCGGGTAGACAAACAGGCGGTGTCGAGCTACGGAATCATCAAAGGCAAGCCGGTGAATGATCCTGAATGGCCGGATGGGATTGGTGGGCCTGGTGGGAAGGACCGCCTCTACCTCATCTCCGACATGGTGGAGAAGCCGGACCCGGCAAGCGCGCCCTCAAACCTCGCCATCATCGGGCGCTATATTCTGACGCCTACGATTTTCAAGGAACTTTCGGCCACGCGCCGCGGCAAGGGGTCGGAGATCCAGCTTACCGACGCGCTGCGCAGCTTGCTCCGCAAGGAACCGGTGTACGGCTATCTCTTCGAAGGGAACCGCTACGATGCCGGGGATAAGCTGGGTTTTCTCGAGGCGACGGTCGAGATGGCGCTGAAGCGGCCAGAGCTTGGCCAGCCGTTTCGAAAATATTTAAAGGGGCTTAAGTTGTAGACAATCGCAGCCGCCACACAGACTCATATGCCCGGCACATCTGTTTTCGTGCACGTGCCGCCCTAAAGGGCGGCGCTACGGACAAGCGAATTTCGGAACGCCATGCCACAGATTAGGTTTATTTAGTTGCGGCAGGGGTTGCGGAAGGTTTCGACGTTTCGGAGGTTTTTGAAGTTTCAGAACCCTTTTTGGTATCGCTTCCGTTGGCAGGTTTTTCTTTCGAAGCCTCAGACACGGGTTTGCTTGCTTCGGGTTTCCGGGCGTAATCGGTAACGTACCAGCCAGTGCCCTTGAACTGAAAAGCCGGGGATGAAACTAATTGTTCGAGCTTCCCTCCGCAGTTTTCGCATTTGGTCAGCGGTGGATCGGAAAATTTACGAATTTTTTCAAAATGGGCGCTGCATTTTTTGCACTGGTATTCGTAAAGGGGCAAGGGACCTCCTCCAACAACATCCAATCAAGTATACCAACCGCTTGCTATGAGCGTCAAAGTGACCCACTGCCATTCCGATTTTAGCGTGACCCGGCCTGCGACAGCATGATCTCCTTCCCGCGTCCAAGTTCTTTTGCCCGGCGGTAAATTGCGCCGGCCGCCGCCACATCCCAAAGCGCGATTCCGGCAGACTTGAAGAGCGTCACGTCCTCGGGAGACTTGCGGCCCGGGCGTTCGCCGGCCATAATTTCCCACATTTCGGCTACGCGATCCCACTGCTCGGGCGACGCCGAAAAGCCCTGGATAAGATCGCCTGATTCGAATCGCGCCTGCGCCACCGAGTCAACGGCAATCACCGAAGCGCGGCGCAGCAAACCGTCATCCACCTCGCGGCGATTTTCCATATTGGCGCCGATGGCGTTCACGTGCGCGCCGGGTTTTAGCCACTCGCCTTTCAGCACAGGCTCGCGCGCGGTAGTGGCGGTGATGATGACATCTCCAAACCGCGCTGCGGCTTCGGCGCTTTCAACAGGCTCAACCTCTGTCCGCAACAGTTCGCCCATTTCTCGCGCAAACATGCGGCGGCGGGCCTCATCGCGCGAAAACACACGTGCTGACCGGATTTTCCTTGTGTGAGCCACCGCCTCGAGCTGGGTCCGGGCCTGGCGGCCCGAGCCAATCACACCTACAGTTGCCGCGTCCGCACGGCTGAGATGCTTGGTAGCGATACCGCTTGCCGCCCCGGTACGAATGCGGCCGAGATGATCCGCCTCGATCAGCGCCAGCAACTCGCCGCGCCCGGCCTCAAAAAGCAGCACAACAAAGCGGAAGCTCCCGCGCGAGACGGTATAAACCTTCATTCCCAGAAGACCCTCGCCGGGTAGCGCCGCGGCCATGTAGTGCAGTGAAACATCGCGCAGAAAAAGGCGGGTTCGCGGCAGATTAACCGCCGTGCGCTGCCCTTGCGCTAGAAAGCTTGATTCAACGCGCTCGAGCGCCATTTCCATCGGAAACAGGGCAAGCACGTCATCCTCAGTCAGAAAGAGCACGGCGAAGACTGCCTCTCGTTAATGGGCGATTTTCCAAGCGGAAACATAGCGGTCTTGATCCAGCTTAAGCTCATCGATCAGAGCTTTTCTCAGCCGCCGGAGCCGGGCAGCTCGACTATGCCCGCCCATCGCGCCTGCAAGGGCGCTGGTGCGATGCTCCAGAAGCCACAGGTAACGCAGTAGGTAGGCGCCGGAAAGCAGGAGGCTGGGCGCATAGTAGCCAGCCTCCGCCCTTGGAAGAAAGTGCGCGGCGAGACCAACCTGCCCCGCATAACAAACCAATACAATCACCACGCGCGTAGCCCACTCTTTTGGAGTGGCTACCCACAAACCGTTCTTCATCAGGGCCGCCACCCGCAACACAAACCACGCGGCGAGCAGGTTCAGAAGACCGTAAGCAGCGATAGGAAAGCCGGCAACCGTCTCAATCCACACCGCGAGTCTCCGCCACCGGTTCGCGCGCCAGGCTCCGGCAGTCTCCGCTTTGAGCGCGCCAAGGGCTGCCCGCCGCTTACGTTCTTCGTAATTCCTAAGCGCCTCGTTGAGCGCGGCGAGCCGCCCCGGATGCCCGTAGTTCAACTGGTGCGTCAGCTTGACCAGAAACGGGCTTAGATCAAAATCTTCAACCTTCTGCTTCCAATTAACACGGCGCGACCAGCTCTCGGAAAAGTCTTCGCGCATCACCGTTTCGAGACCGGCGATGAATTGCTCCACTTGTTCAGGCTGCAAGCGGAACGGGCTCTCAGAGCAAGCCTTCTCGATTTTTTCATCGAGCATTCGAATGCCCTTGTCCAAATCTTCCTCTGCGCGCCACGGCGCGTCCGGGGCCGAAAGTGAATGATCCACGTGAATCAAGAGCTCTCCCGCAGTCGAAGGATGAGCAGGAAGAAACGGGTGCACCGGGAAGATAGGCAAAGGAACTTCTCTTGCCAGGTATGCTTCCGCTTCCAGCGCCACTTCGGCCGCCTCCGGGGCAAATCCTCGGGTCGTGGCGCCCGCCGCCGCAGCCGGAAGCCGCACGAAAATCAAGACCGTTCCTTCCCGGCTAAAGATTCTACAGACCGATTCGAGAACGGCTGGCCAATCCTCCCCTTGAAACTCGTAAGGAATCACGCCCAGGCTTTTTGCCGCAAGGCGCTCGAGCGGCCCTGTAAGCAGAGCCTGGTCGAGCAGGCAATGGACCTGGCGCTTCAGCGCCGCCACAAGAATGAGCGTCTCAACCAAGCCTGGGGGATGGTTGACCACCAGCAAGGCAGGGCCTGAGCTTGGCAGAGAGTCTTCCCGCAGCACGCGAAGGCGCCGGAAGATGAGGCCAAACCAAAGCCGTAACCCACCCCGGACGAAAGTGTAAAGCCCCGATTCGCGGGATTCCACAGTGAGTCTCCGTTATCCCTTATCTATCCTTACCTTAGACCGGCGCGCCGGCGCCGCCGTTTCGAGCGCCGCCGGAGCGGCTGGGAAGGCGCAGGCATGGCGTTGCTCGTCCAGCCGTCTACGATGCCAACCGGGTGGACGATCGTATCGAACAATCCATAAACTTTTTGGACCTGGTGGCCGTCAGTGTCCATCAGATGCAAGTGGAAATACGGAACGTTACCCATGTGAGTCACGACAATCGGGAAATATCCGTCCATACCACTTTCCACATAGGCGGTCACGTATTTGTGATGCTTCACCCACCAGGTAAATACCCGAATATGGTTGAAATCGAACTCTTCGCCACCGATACGGTCAGCAACCAGATACTGGGGCACGGCGCGATCCCCATCGCTGACGGTATCAAGCGGCAGCCACGCAACCATATTAATGCCTTGCGCGTAGCTCGCAAGCGCAGCCGGAACATCGAGGTCCACGAAGCGTCCGAGAACCCATCCCGCGCGGCCGCCGCCGGTCACGAGATACCAGACAGATCTGGAAGAAGCACTGCTGGAACCCCCCGCTTCGGATGGCCGCATGACGACGCGCCGGCCATAAACTTCCACGCGCTGCTCTGCGGCATATTCTCCAAGCTTCAGCGCGTCATGCGAAGGCCCGAGACGCAAGTTTACCGGCGCGCTCGTATGGCCTTCCGCCTGGGCATGGCTGCTCGCGAGGTCTCTGATCAGGCGCCGGCCCTTGTCGTACGCGGCCGCATCGATCAGATCATTTTGTTTCACCCAGCCCACCCCGCCGCCAGGCAGCGCCAGCTTGGCCCAGCCGCCGATGCGCGCAACGATATGAACAGGGTCACCGCTGCGATACGTCATCAGCACCCGGCGGATTACCGCCGTAGTATCCACCACCGGCAGCGAATCAGGCAGGACATAGGCCACCTCCGCTTTTGCCGTTTCGCGCTTCTTCGGAACGTAGATCGAGTAGTAGCAGGCCACGCCACCGGCTATGATAACTACAAACAGTGCAATTTTCTTCAACGTGCTATCCTGGCTGGTAATGGGTTAGTTTGAATTTCGGATCGCCTGTCTGTGAACGCGGCGGCGTAGCGCCCATCCCGGCGGCTTGTCCGGTCGGCCCGGCTTGCCGGCAAGATACCGGGGTGCCCGCGCAGCCCTCCACAAGTCTTTTGCCGCCCTGTAG
>JBOGJY010000457.1:0-30593 GCA_050745325.1 Terriglobia bacterium | reverse complement strand
GGGCTAAAATCCAAAATACAGGGCTTTCCCGCTTCGGTCCATTCACGTTTTGGCGTATTTGGCGCGGTAGCGTTCGTATTTCAAACGCTGCGGCTTTTTCCGGTTGGTAGCCGCGATTTCCTCAAGCGGCGGCCTCTGGCCGCCGCTACAAATAAAATTGCGCGACACCAAAGCCCCTTCGAGGCTGCCGTGATGTATAATCTGCGGCATTGTTTCGGATGGAGGTTCTGATGAAGAGACGCGAGTTCATGATGAGAAGCGCTGTTGGCGCCGCCGCGGTGGCCTCGGCAGGCTCCTTCGCCAGCAGCAGAGTGCTGGGCGCGAATGACCGGGTGAATGTGGGTTGGATTGGCTGTGGCGGCAGGGGACACTATGACGCTTCTATCTTGAAGCGGCTCCCGAACATCGATATCGTTGCGGTCTGTGACGTCTACGAACCGCACGCGCGGGCCGGGCAGCAGTTCGCCGGGTCAAACGTTCAGGCCTACGGTGATTTTAGAAAGTTGCTCGAAAGGAAAGATGTGGACGCGGTGCTCATCACCGTGCCGGACCACTGGCACGCGATTCCCACGGTGCTGGCGTGCCAGGCGGGTAAAGACGTCTACGTTGAAAAGCCCATGGCGCACACGATCGACGAGGGGCGCAAGATGGTGAATGCTGCCCGCCGTTACAACCGCGTGGTGCAGCTCGGCTCGCAGCACCGCTCGGCGGCTCACTTTCAGGAGGCGGCGCGTATTGTGCAAGGGGGAGGGATTGGCGAAGTGCATTTTGTCCGCGTTTGGAACTACCTCAACATGTCTCCGGATGGTATGGGCCAAGCCGCCAATTCGACGCCTCCGGCGGGACTCGATTGGGACTTCTATCTTGGCCCCGCTCCGCTGGTTCCCTTCAACAAGAACCGCTTCCTCGTGTCCTACCGCTGGTTCTGGGATTATGCAGGTGGAATGGCCACCGATTACGGCACGCACCGGTTCGATAGCGTTCACGAAGTGATGGGCGAAGACAAACCGCGAGCCGTCAGCGCGTCGGGAGGGCGCTACGTGCTGAAAGATGGCGGCGATACGCCCGACGTTCTGCAGATTACCTATGAATATCCCAGCTTCGTGCTGAGCTACGAGGCTTCGATGATCAACAGTCACGGATGCGGAGGCCGGACTCCGGGCATGAATTATTACCTGACGCGGACGAAGGACGACCGCCCGCACGGGCTGGCATTTTACGGGACCAAGGGTACGCTTTACGCCGACCGGATTGGGTTTGAAATTTACCCTGAGCCGAAGGGCGAATCCGGTCCTGGAGCCATACACTCGGTCAAAGGCGACTCGGAAGGTTTCCGCATGAAGCGCGAGCAAGGGCAGGAAGCGGACAGAACCGATCTTCACATCAAGAATTTCATCGACTGCGTGCGCTCGCGGCAGAAGCCGGTGGCGGACGTTGAAACGGGGCATCGGTCAACTATCGTGCCGCACCTGGGGAACATCGCGCTGCGCACGGGACACAAGATCCGGTGGGACGCCGAGCGCGAGCAGATTATTGATGATCCCAAAGCCTCCGAGTTACTTGCGCGCAAGGCTCGCAAACCCTGGGACCTGATTTAGGTACTGTAGCGGCGGCAGTGTCTCAGTTTGATGTAGAGGCGGCTTTATGCCGCCACAATATGGCGAGGTAAACCCGCTACACCCGAAACTGTGACACTACCAGCGCCGCGATTTGCTTTAACCTTGCATCGCAACGTGATAGATTTTCGAGCCATGTCAACCATGAATCCTAATTCTCCCACAGCATCTTCCCTTCTCCGGTCAATGGCCGCGTCTTCCGGACGCGCCGCTGGCGCGAACGACCGGGTGCAGGTCGGCTTCGTTGGTTTTGGCCTGATCGGCCACCAGCACGTCCACGATTTCAAGAACCAGTCCGATGTGGATATTGTCGCCCTCTCTGATTGTTATGAGCCGCGCCTGCGCCAGGGGCTTGCCATGTGCGGACCGCAGGTGAAAGGTTACAGCGACTTCCGCCGTCTGCTCGACGATAAAAACGTTCAGGCGGTTGTCGTCTCCACCCCGGATCATTGGCACGCGCTGATCACCATCCTCGCCTGCCAAGCAGGCAAAGACGTCTACGTTGAAAAGCCCATGACGCTTTTCGTGCGCGAGGGCCGGTGGATGGTGAACGCCGCCAACCGCTACCATCGCGTCATCCAGGTGGGAACGCAGCAGCGAAGCGGCATTCACTACCAGCACGCAAAACAACTCATGCGGAGTGGCCACATTGGCAACATTCACACCGTGCGCCTGGCCTCATTCCGCAACATCATGCCGGGCTTTGGTAGTCCGGCGGACTCGGCGCCGCCAACCGGAATGAACTACGAGATGTGGCTTGGGCCTGCCCCCAAGCGGTCGTATAACCCGCACCGCTCGCTTTACCACTTCCGCTGGTTCTGGGATTATTCGGGCGGGCAGATGACCAACCTTGGCGACCACGAACTCGACATCGTGCACTGGGTGATGGACATCGAGGGCCCAACCGCCGCCAGTTCGAGTGGCGGCCGCCTGGCGCTCACCGACGATAACGGCGAAACGCCTGATACTCAAGACGCGCTATTTGAGTACCCGCACTTCACCGCGTTGTGGTCGCACCGCGAGGCAAGCCGCGGCCGCGGTGCTGGCGCCGGACTCGAATTTTTTGGAACGAAAGGCGGCCTCTTCATCACGCGCAGCGGCTTTGAAGTCTTTCCAGACATGAAAATCCCTCCGCAGAATCAGGTTCCGCAATTCAGCGGGATGCCGGTGGGAGGTCCAACTCATATTACCGATTTCACGCCTACGCCGTGGACAAAAGCAATTAAAGAGGAGCGGTCCTTACCCTTTAAAATCCGGCGGCCAGAGGCCACCGCTACAGCCGCAAAAAAACTTGACTTATTCACATCAAGTTCTGAACTTCAAGACTTCTTATGTTGAGGTGGCAGTGGCATAGGCCATATCGGGAACCGCTCTTTCCAGGCTGGTCCTTTCCAGCATCACGTCGGCAAATACTTCCGCGACGTACATAACCTCCTTCGCAGTCATCTCAGGAAACAACGGCAAACTTAAGGTTCGCTGGCAAGCGCGCTCGGTGTGCGGAAGCGAGCCGGGCCGATACCCTAGCGCGGCATAGGGGCGCTGCAGGTGAACGGGGCGTGGGTAATGAATGGCGGTTTGAACGCCGCGAGCCTCAAGCTCTTCTCGCACGCCATCGCGGTCTTCAGCGTAAGTGGCAAAAAGGTGATAGACACACTCAGACGATGGATCATCCTGAGGAAGAACCACGGGCGCGCCTTCGAGCAGTTCGCGGTAAAGATGCGCCAGCGTTCGGCGGCGTTTGGTCCATTCACCGAGATGCCGGAGCTTCACTCGCAGCACCGCGCCCTGGAAGCCATCCATGCGGTAGTTGTATCCGATGTGGTCGTGAAAGTATCGCTTGCTTTGCCCATGATCGCGCAGCGTTCTCGCCAATTCGGCGATTCGCCCGTCGTTGGTGGTCAAGGCGCCACCCTCACCGTAGGCGCCAAGGTTCTTGCCGGGGTAGAAGCTGAAGGCCGCAGCCTGCGCCAATCCTCCCACACGTTTGCCGTGATAGCGCGCCCCGTGCGCCTGGCAGGCGTCTTCGATCACCGTAAGGTTGTAGCGCCGCGCAAGTTCCGCAATCGGATCGAGATCGGCAGGACGGCCATACAGATGCACCGGAAGGATGACTTTGGTGCGGCTGGTAATAGCCTCTTCAATCAGGGCCGGATCGATGTTCCCCGTGGCGGGATCAATATCCACAAACACAGGCCGCGCGCCGGTGTAGGAGATGGCTTCCGCGGTCGCAATAAATGTGTTGGCCGTGGTAATCACTTCATCGCCGGGCTCGACCCCTGCGCCGAGCAGGGCAAGATGCAATGCGCTCGTGCCCGAATTCAGCGCGACGCAATACTTTGCCTCGCAATAGGCCGCAAACTCCTCCTCAAACTTGGAGACTTCCTCGCCCAGGATATAAGAGGCGTTGCCACAAACGCGGTCAACCGCTTGCAACATTTCGTCGCGAAGGCTCGCATACTGCGCTTTCAGGTCAAAATAAGCTACTTTCATGCCCGGATCCTCATTCCCTTTCGTATAAGTTTTGAACTCGGTTGTTTATGTTGCTGGGGGTCTAGTTCACTTCCGGGCGCTTTGTGACACTTCTGGATAAAGACAGCCCGAAACATGACAATAGGTATAGTTTAAAAGCGGAATGATTACTGGAGACCCCTCCCCAAGTGAAACATCCCTTAGAATGCAAATTTAATCATTTTCAACCGGACTCCCGCGGCGAAGCAGAGTGCGGCGCCCATCAGCACGAGCAAAGTTACTGCAATTCCCCCCGATTCAGCAGCCGCCGTCGGTGGATCTACCGCAAGAGTGGCCGAGGATAGGCTGAGATAAAAATCTCCCTGACTCGCAGTATTTGAAAGCCCATAGTAGCCAGCGAGAGTTTGATTAATCGTCGCCGAAAACCCGGTGAGTGTGAACCCCAACAACCCCGAAGGCGCCACGCCGGTGAAAGTTGCCGCCAGAAGTTGGGCGCCACTCAAACCAAGCGAGCCAATTGTCCCCGAGCCAGTGATCTCCAGGCTCCCACCCGAAAGCCAGCCTAATGGTCCGCCGCTAATGGTGAGATCCAGGAACCCGCTCGACACCGGTAGGGTGACTCCGCTATTGACGCTGCCCCCGAAGCCTTCTACGGATGTGATCTGTGCGCTAGTCGAAAGCAAATTAAAGTTCTGAAGGTTGAAGTCAAGAGTGCCGTCCGAGAACGCAGCCATCGGCACAAGAAAAATAACTAACATCGCAATCAGCGCTATCTGTTTAACCCGCATAAGCCACCTTGGTTAAGAAATTAAATCTTCTTCACGTCATCATCAGGTATAAAGCCGCGCGGAGGGTGTGTCAATGCGACCAAGGTACCATTTGTCGCCAGAGATACACCTGAATTGGCATTCTCACTGAGGTATTTTCACAAAGTGTACTACTTTGCCAAGTCTTTCATCTTTAGGTACTTGACCGGAAGTACGGTTTACGGTACAAGTTTAAAGGAGAAGCAGTGAGGGGAACGTGATCCTAGTTCAATTAAGGCACAAAGTCCTGGCCCCCAGGGAGTCGTCTTCCGTTGGATCGGGACCAAAACACCCCCTCTCAATAGATCTGCGAGCTGCAATATACATACCCGAACTCGCAGGGTATCAAACCACACGGTATTGCAGTCTAAGCAGGCTAGACTGTTACGTGCACGACTTTATTAGATTGAACTCGGCTTAACGGGACCGTGAACTTTGGCCCGTTCAAGTTGGACGTCTTGGCTGTTTAACACCACGGACGGTCCGGCTTGGGTGTTGAGAGGAGGGGGCGTCGATGAGTTTCACGGTGGCGTCACGGAGTGCTCTCTTTAGCGCTCCGCTGGCCTTATCAGAAGTGCAACGCAGGGAAAGAGTCCTTTCCGGCTCACGAGTTCTGGTAGCGATTTGCTCTCTCATCTTTATTAGTGCCTTTCCTGGTGTTCAGGGCCGCTATACTCTGGCGGCTCACCTTATACTTTTCACCTACCTCGTCCATAGCCTGCTCACCTTCATTCTGATTCGCGTCTACAAAGACTGCGGGTCATCCTTTCTTCTGTCTGTTCATGGCGCGGACATCCTTTGGCCAGCGATCATTTCTTTGTTTGCCGGAGGCCCTAACAGCCCATTTTTTGCGCTCTGTGTTTTTGCTGTTTTGGCCGCAGGCTACCGCTGGGGCCTTCAGGAAACACTGGCGACGGCGCTCGCGGAGACCCTGCTTTTCCTTATTGAGGCGGCTTTTGCCACCTCCAGTTCAGGCTCCCAATTTCATCTGCTTCATGGTCAGTTGCGCGTAGACACTTTTATTGTCCAAATCTTGGGGCTGCTCATTTTAGGTGGTCTTTTAGGCTACCCGGCCGAAAGGGAGAAAGCATTACACGGGGAAAGCATGGCAATGAGGCGGATTCTCCAGAAGGTGAATCCCGAGGCTAGCGTTAACGAAGCGCTAGAGGATGTGCTGCGCGCCGTTCTGATGTTGTTTGGCGCAAAACATGTTCGATTAGCTTTGGACAACTTGGCGACCGAGCGGGCCTTCATCTGGGAAGGAGGCGATGCTCAGCCGGGCCACACTATGGTGGATTTTTCTGAGCTTGGATCTTCAGACCGGGAGCGCCACTTTTTTCCGATGCCAGGGAAAAGTCTGTATCTCCAACAGTCGCAGCGTGGTGAGCCCTATCGCATGTTAGCCCTGGATGATAAGGGCCGCCGTTTAGACAAAATTTCGTGCGTGCCCCCAGGGAGTTTATTCTCTGAGAATCCATTTCGAACCCTTTTTGCAGTCACCTTCACACTTGGAAAGGAGTGGTCTGGCCGCATCTTTTTGTTCGACGTGCGGCGCTCAGCCGCCTTAGAGGCGGACCTGCGCTTTTTTCAAGAGTTGGTTGCGGAAGTCGCGCCTGCATTACACAACATATACCTCCTTCGCCGCTTTCGTTCCCGCGCCCGCGCTATCGAGCGAACGCGTATCGCGCGCGATATCCATGACGGAGTGATTCAGTCGGTGATTGCCTTGGAAATGCAGGTGGACGTGCTACGCCGCCAAGCCGTCGGTGTATCATTGGATGCAGCCGAGAAGCTCGAAAACGTTAGGAACCTGTTGCGGCAGGAGGTTGTTAACCTTCGTGAGCTGATGCAACAATTGAGGCTGGGTGACATAGCTCCGGAGCAACTCTTGACTTGTGTTCGAGATATTGTGGACAGATTTCGACGCGAAACGGGCATCAAGGCAGAGTTTTCTTCGGACTTTGACACACTTGCGCTCCCGCCGCGCGTCTCCCGTGAGGTGGCGCAAATCGTTCACGAAGCCCTCGCTAATGTGCGAAAACACAGCGGAGCGCGCAATGTGCGAATTCACCTCGCCACAGAAGAGAACTTATGGAAGCTGACCATTGAGGATGACGGCCGCGGGTTTGAATTTTCAGGCCGCTTGTCTGGCGCCGAGCTTGACATGGCTCATGAGGGCCCGCAAGTGCTCAAAGAGCGCGTTCATTCGATCAAAGGTGAGCTGGCAATCGAATCAAACCCGAGTCAAGGCGCGCGGCTGGAAATACGATTTGCTCCGAAGGTCTATGGCTAGTTCAGGGGATATTGTAAACATACTCATCGTCGACGATCATCCGACTTTTCGTTATGGCCTGCGAAAACTGCTCGAATCCGAGGCTGATTTCCGGGTGGCCGGTGAAGCTGCTGACGGCGCTGAGGCTCTCAGATTGGCGCAGGAATTGCAACCGGATATCGTTCTGCTGGATCTCACTTTGCGCCAGCGGCCGGGACTGGAAGTGCTGCAGGATCTGGTTAGCCTTAACTCTCCGCTACGCACCATCATCCTGACCGCAGCCATCGAAAAAGCCGAGATGGCTCAGGCGCTGCAGTTTGGGGCGCGCGGCATCGTGCTCAAGGAGTCCGCTACCGAGCTGATCATCGATAGTGTTCGGAGCGTGGTGAAGGGAGAGTATTGGGTCGGGCGTGAGCACGTCTCAAATCTCGTCCAATTGCTCCATCGCTTTCTACCACGCCAGGGCGCAAAGAACCACCGCGAGAACTTCGGCCTCAGTCCAAGGGAATTAGAGGTGGTGACGGCTATCGTAGCGGGCTATAGCAACAAAGAAATCGCGCAAAAACTTTCCCTCAGTGAGCAGACTGTTAAACATCACATCACCAATATTTTCGACAAGGTTGGGGTCTCAAACCGCATGGAGCTTACCCTATTCGCCATCAGCCATCATCTCGTCGACGAATCGTAAATATCGCTGCAACTCAATGTTAAGGCAAATTTAATATACTGGCGCAGCGATCTGTTGGCGCCGCCTGGCGCCCCAGGGGGCCATTATCGTTAGCACTCAGTGCTATTCCTCTCCTCCTCTGACGGCTGAAAAATCACAACCATAATTTTGCGGCGTCAGACGGCTAACTATCCTTAGCAGCAATGCGCCTTGCACGATTACCCTTTTCAAACTTAGCCAGGTTCTTGTTTCTCTCCCTCCATGAGATGCGTGATGCTCCGATCAAAAAAAGTGCAAAGAACGGGATGAGATGGCACAGGGGCGTGCCACTTTAATGGCACGGCCGGGCCATTGCTAAGCCCGGAGAAGCCGCTAGAGTATATCTAGCGCGGATCAATTGATGATTTGCAGGTAAAGAAAAGCGGACCATGCTCAAAGAAGCGACAACGATCTCTCGGATAGCGCATAAGGCGGCCGGCAAGCCTCGCGCACAGCGGTTCGCGTTGCAAGTGCCGTTGCGTTACCGGCCCAGAGGTGAAGCCGCCTGGCGGCGTGGGAAGACCGAAAACATCAGCAGTTCGGGGGTATTGTTCCGCGGCGAGTTCTTTGCGGAATCCGGCGCCTCTGTAGAATTGTGTTTGATCATGCCCGTGGTGAACTCTGACGGCGCCGCCGAAGTGATCTGTCAGGGCGTTATTGTTCGCGCAATGGCGCCTACAGACTCACGCAGTTTGCCTGCCCTTGCGGTCAAGATTTCGCATTTTCGCCTTGTCCGGCCGTAAGCCGCGGCATGGCGATAATCAGGTTCCCAGGGGAGGCATACAGAAAGTGGATGACTGTATGTCAGAGGGCAGAGCTTTATCTTCTCCAATGTGTGCAAAGCACCCATCGGGTAGTTATCAGCATTTATATAGCTTGGAGCGGGGCTGAGTGGCTGTTCGACGGGCGAAAGAAAAAAAAAGCTTTGCGCAGAGAGCGCAGCGATTCGTGATCGAGTTGCCTATCCGGTACCGCGAATTGGGAACGGTGGATTGGCGCGTCGGTAAGACGGTGAATATCAGTATGTCAGGCGTTTTATTCCGGTCAGCGCAGTCGCTGCAGCCCAAGACCCAGGTTGAAATAGCATTAACGCTGCCGGTGGCAATTTCGGGCGAATGTCCCGCTGAGCTTGGGTGCCGGGGAACCGTAGTTCGCCAGGTATCAATCGAGGAGCCAAACGGCTCACTGGTTCTTGCGGCGTCAATTCTGCGCTACCGCTTTGCACACCGGCGCCATAACGGCGCTAATGACAACTCGGAGTCCGCAGCGAAATAGGGAGCGCGTTGGTAACAGAAGTCTATGAGTTCGGTTTAAGACGCCCGCAAACCAGATCAGTGAATGGCGTCTGATCTCAAACTCCGGGTGCTGAGCGCGCATCGTTAGCTTTGGCAAGTTTGTTCAATTGGAGAGACGTGGGCAAGAGAGTCTCTCCTTCCATCTGTTCCAGCGGAACGAGGCTTGAGGTTGGGGGAACAACCTGTAAGTCACAGGGCGGAGCTTTATGCAAACAACAATTGAACCTACAACCTCGACGGATACGAACTTGGCAATGCCTTGGTACGCGCTTTATACTCGCCATCAACACGAGAAGACGGCCGCAAATCTTCTGATCAATAAAGGGTTTCAGATTTTCTTGCCCCTTTACGAGGCCTCGCACCGGTGGAAGGACCGGACCAAGACTCTATCTCTGCCGCTCTTCCCCTCCTACATATTTGTGAAAGGCGGACTTGACCGTCAATTGCAGATGATGACCACCCCTGGAGTTTATTCGATCGTCGCAAACGCCGGCCGGGCAGCCCAAATCCCCGAAGAGCAAATCGACGCGGTTAAGCGGATGGTTGAAGGGCCGCTTCGGGCTGAACCGCATCCATTTTTGAAGTGTGGTGATACAGTGAGGGTTTTGTCCGGCCCTCTTCAGGGAATCGAAGGCATCCTGGTCCGCAAAAAAAACTGCACCAGGCTGGTGCTCTCGGTTGAAATGCTCATGCAATCGGTGGCAGTTGAAATCGATGCATGGAGGGTTGAGCGCGTCGAGGGCAGCAGACTACCACTCCCCCTCGCCAGCATGAAACAGGGCCATCTCCCACAACTCCTCTAAGGGCGGTCAGTAACCAACTCCTCTAACACTGCAGGTTATAAAGGTCGTTTCCTTGGGAACTTCATACCCAGACAATAAATTAAGCACGCCGAAAAGAGTCAGCGACTTTGCCTATTTGCCGCTTGATGGCGCGCGCGAAATTGTGCCTGAGCGGGCTTTTACGCGTTTGCTTTGTCTCGAACGAAAGCGCGCCGAGCGATCACAAAAGCAATTCCTTCTGATGCTTCTCGACATTGGGGAGCTCTTGTTGGAGGGAAACGGCCAGAGTGACGTCATTATAAGCAAAATACTGCATGTGCTTCTATCTTCCACTCGGGAAACTGATATCAGCGGGTGGTACGAATCCCGATTCGTGCTGGGAACGATCTTGACAGAAATTCACGCGGGAAATCTCACATGGACTGTTAATGCTATCCTTGCCAAAGTTAACACCGCCTTACTCCAGTTTCTTACTCTCGGCCAAATCAATAAGATCCGATTCACATTCCACCTGTTCCCGGAGGAATCTGGCGCACAGACTCCAAGCTCCATGCCGGCGGACTTGAAGCTGTATCCCGACTTGCTGGAGCGCGGCACATCGGAAAAGTCCTCGCGCGTCGTCAAAAGATCAATCGACTTCATCGCGAGTCTGGCGCTACTGGCGCTGCTATCGCCGTTGATGGCTGGGATTGCGGCGGCTATCAAACTGACTTCAAAAGGCCCCATCTTGTTCCGGCAGAAAAGGCTGGGCCAATACGGCCGCGCGTTTACGTTCCTGAAATTTAGAAGTATGTACGTTAATAATGACTCGAAGATCCATCAGGAATATGTGAAGCAGTTCATCTCGGGAACCGCTGATAGACACCCGTCTGAAGGAAACGGGGCCAGCGTTTATAAGCTGACCAAGGATCCGAGGGTGACTCGCGTCGGAAGGTTTTTAAGAAAAACCAGTCTGGACGAACTGCCGCAGCTCATCAATGTATTGTGGAGTCAGATGTCGCTCGTGGGTCCTCGTCCACCCATCCCTTACGAGATCGCCTCCTACGAGGCTTGGCACAGACGGCGCCTGCTCGAAGCAAAGCCTGGCATCACAGGCTTATGGCAGGTCAGCGGACGCAGCAAGACAAAGTTTGATGAAATGGTCAGGCTGGACCTTAGATACGCGAATGCGTGGTCGCTTGCTCTGGATTTCAAGATTCTGCTGCAAACACCGCGAGCGGTGCTTTTGGGTGAAGGCGCGCACTAAAGTATTTCAAGCCGCAATGTGCGGCGCTCCTTCTGTCCCTCCGCATTCTGCTGTCAAATAGCATAACGTTTTTCCGCTCCAGCCAGAAAGGAATTTCAGCATGATTCACTTAGGGGTCATCGGCTATGGTTACTGGGGGCCTCAGATTGTTAGGAATTTCTCCGGTATCGAAGGCTGTGAAGTTAGTCTGGTGTGCGACAAGAGCGCGGACGCGCTGCGCCGGGCAAAGCAATTGTATCCGAACCTGCAGGTCACGTCCGATTTTTCAGAGGTAGTTTCTTCAGCTTCAATCGACGCAGTGGCGGTGGTTACCCCCGTCTGGACTCACTTCGACCTTGCCAAGGCTGCGCTTCAAAATGGGAAACACATCTTCGTTGAAAAGCCCTTTACGGCGTCTACGGCTCAGGCCGAAGAACTGATTGACCTGGCGGCAAAAAAGAACCTACAAATCATGGTTGACCACACGTTTCTTTTCACCGGAGCGGTCAAGAAAATACGCCAACTTGTTGATGAAGGCGCGCTAGGTGATCTCTATTACTACGATTCGACCAGGGTTAATTTGGGTCTCTTTCAGCACGACGTCAATGTTGTTTGGGATCTCGCTCCCCACGATCTATCGATCATGGACCACGTAATCGGGCAAGATCCGGACGCGATTGTGGCCACCGGCGAGAAGCATCTAAACGGCCATGAAGATGTCGCGTATATCACAATTTACTTCAAGCATAGCGTCATCGCCCACATCAACGTCAACTGGCTCTCTCCGGTTAAAGTTCGCACAACGCTGATCGGCGGAGAGAAGCAAATGGTCGTATGGAATGACCTTGAAGCGGATGAGAAAGTTAAAGTCTACGACAAAGGAGTGAGCGTAAAGAACGGTGAAGGCGTCTATCAAGCGCTCATCAGCTACCGTACAGGGGACATGTGGGCGCCCAAGGTCGAACAAATCGAGGCCCTGAAGAAAGAATCAAGCTATTTTGTCGAGTGCATTTCGAAGGGCGAAAAACCGTTCAATGACGGAGTCGCTGGCCTGCGAGTGGTTAGAATGCTCGAGGCGGCGGACAAGTCTCTCAAAGATCGAGGGAGAATGGTTCGCTTATGAGCGAGTACTCGTGCATCGCGCCTGACGTCAGACTGGGTGAAAACGTAAAGCTTTCGAAGTTCATCAATCTTTACGGCTGCGAGATCGGCGACAACACGAAAGTCGGCGCCTTTGTTGAAATTCAGAAGAACGCCCGGGTGGGTAAGAACTGCAAAATTTCCAGCCACACCTTTATCTGTGAAGGCGTCACAATCGAAGACGACGTTTTCATCGGACATGGCGTGGCGTTCATTAACGATACCTATCCTCGCTCCACTGCTTCCACAGGTCAACTTCAAACCGAGGCGGACTGGAAAGTCGAACCGACGGTCGTTCGGCATGGAGCATCAATCGGCTCAGGCGCCACAATCCTCTCAAACGTGACTATCGGGGAAAACGCAATCGTCGGCGCCGGCAGCGTGGTCACTCATGATGCGCCACCTAACGCGATCGTAGCTGGCAACCCAGCAAAGTTTCTGCGTCCGATCTACAGTCCGGCTTTGACGTCGGTGAGATAAGACCGAAGCTACAGACTTCGGGGAGGGACCGGATTATACGCTGGACGTATTTCGGTACGAGGCCAAATATTGAATCTCAAACTTGTGAAGTACACCCTACCGTTCCGATCTTGCGATTACAGTATGAGACTCCAATGAAGAACGCCCAAAAATGTAAGCATGGAGAGTGATATGGAAATATCGGTTATCGGCGCGGGTTATGTAGGGCTGACAACCGCCGCCTGCTTGACTGAATTAGGCTACCACGTTCTTTGCGCTGACAGCGACGTGGAGAAATTGAGACTGCTACGGAACGGCAAGCTACCATTCTTCGAGCCGCATCTCGCGGAGATTGTCCATCGCGGCGCCGAGGCGGGTCTCCTGCAGTTTGTGTCCACCGATGAAGCGGTTGGCCGGAACGAAGTCATTTTCATCTGCGTGGGCACGCCGCCCCTGGAAAACGGGGAGGCGGATCTCTCGGCAGTTGACAACGTAACTCGCACGATTGCGCGGCAGGCGCGCGGCTATCGGCTGGTAATCGAAAAGAGCACGGTTCCGGTGAAGACGGGCCGGCAGTTGCAAAAGCACCTTGGCGTGTACCGCACGGGCTTTCTTGAATACGACGTTGCTTCCAACCCCGAGTTCCTTCGCGAGGGCTCTGCCGTCGAAGACTTCTTCCATCCTGACCGTATTGTCGTCGGTATCGAGTCGCCGAAGGCCGAAGCCATGCTGCGGGAAATCTACAGGCCCATTCTCGACCAGTCTTTTAGGTGTCCTGTGCACCAGTCAGGGTGTAACCACCGCAATGACGTTCCGTTCCTGCTTACCGACATTAACAGCGCAGAACTCATTAAGCACGCTTCCAACTCGTTTCTCGCTATGAAGATTTCGTTTATCAATCTCGTTTCGGACCTTTGCGAGGCCACCGGGGGGGACATCAATCAGGTGGCGGAAGGAATTGGGCTGGACCGGAGAATCGGTCATAGCTTTCTCAGGCCGGGCATCGGATTCGGGGGATCTTGTTTTCCGAAGGATGTGAAGGCATTCGTGAGGATTGCCGAAACATTCGGTTGTGACTTTTCTCTGTTGAAAGAAGCTGAGCGGGTAAACAGTCGAAGGGTTGATTTGTTTTTAGAGAAGGTGAAGTCGGAACTCTGGGTCGTGCGGGGCAAGACGATCTGCATCTGGGGTCTTGCCTTTAAGCCTAACACCGACGACATCCGGCGCGCTCCCGCACTCGAAATTATGCAGAGACTTCTTGCCGAGGGCGCCGTACTTCAAGCCTACGATCCCCAGGCTATGGACAAGGCAGCGACGCAGTTTCCCGACGTCAAATATTGCTCGGACCCCTATAAAGCGGCGCAGTGTGCGTCGGCAATTCTGGCCCTGACGGAGTGGGAAGAGCTCCGCCGTATTGATCTGGCACGGGTTCGCAGGTTGGTAGACCGTCCGCTGATATTCGACGGCAGAAATATGTTCTCCCGTCACGAGGCTTCCGCCGAGGGCTTTAAGTACGTGGGAATCGGCTTTGCGTCCGAAGCACTGGCGCTGGAAGACGCGACGGCGTTCGCGTCGTGAGGCATTTCTCCACCAAAGGTCACGTCTAGCACGATCCGTGTTTCCAACGTAGGCTGTGCCAGCGAAATTAGATTGCACTGTGTATGGCATCGAGATGTTCTGGGTGGACAGGGTGCGTTTGTTTCTTTCACGGCGGCGAGTGGCGGATGTAAGATTGCAGAGGTAAACCGTTGACTCCTGTAAGGCATCAAGACCAGACGACTGGTGCGACTCCGGGAGCAGCGAAAGCCTCTGGAAGTCAGACTCAGGCAGGGCGGATTGCGGTCTGCATCATCGTCGAAAACAATTCGGCGCCTTTCGACCGCCGCGTGTGGCAGGAGGCGCGCGCATTGGCTGATGCCGGATACCGAGTCTCCGTAATCTGCCCTAAGCGCCCAGGGTACAGTTCAAGCTACGAGATTGTTGAAGGGATCGAAATCTACCGCCACAAGAAGTGGGAGGCGACTAGTGCGCTGGGTTACATCGGAGAGTACTCCTGGTCGCTTATTTGCGAGTTCCTCTTGGCGCTGAGGATTTATGCAAGAACCCGGTTCCGTGTTCTGCATGCTTGCAACCCTCCCGATATCATCTTTCTGATCGGGGCATTCTTCAAGCTTTTAGGGGTGCGGTTTATATTCGACCACCATGACCTGAGTCCCGAGCTTTTTGAAGCGAAGTTTGGTAGGAAAGGTTTTGTCTATCGGCTGCTGCGGGCAGCCGAACGGCTCACATTCCGCACGGCTGATGTGTGCGTTGCCACGAACGAGTCCTTCCGGGAGATTGCCCTCCAGAGAGGCGGAAAGCGCCTCGATCAAGTCTTCGTGGTGCGGAACTGTCCCGACCTCACCGATATTCTTGCGCGATCGCCCCGGCCAGGGTCCGAGCGCGAAAAGCCGTTGCGCGTGGTTTACGTGGGTTTGATGGCGCAGCAGGATGGGATCGACCTTTTGCTTGAGTCCATTGAGCACATCGTAAAGCGCGAAAGCCGGCGAGATGTGCAGTTTGTACTCATCGGCGACGGGCCGGCGCTTCCCTTCCTTCAAAGTCGGGCTGCTAGCAGAGGCCTCGCGCCTTATGTGACTTTCACCGGCCGGGTCCCGCACGAACAGGTTGCAGATTATCTATCACGCGCTGATATCGGTGTTGCTTCTGACCCTAAAAACGAGCTCAACGACCAGTCCACGATGATTAAAATTTTCGAGTACATGGCCCACGGGGTGCCCGCAGTACTCTTCGATTTGAAGGAAGGACGCCGGATAGCGGATCAGGCCGCCCTCTATGCATCACCAAACGATCCGATCGATTTTGCCGCGAAGATCACGGAGCTGCTTGATTGCGAGGAACTTCGCCGTCAGTTAGGAGACTGCGGACGCGAGCGAGTTGAGCGCCGTTTGAACTGGCAATGCGAGAAAGCATATTTGCTTGAGGCGTACAACACCGCGCTTAAGTAGAAATCAGAGCCCATCCGAATGGGGCGTGCGCGCGATGCGGCAGACGGCAAAACTTGAAAAAGCTAACATCTACTGAATCTGTAAATGCCCCAACCTGTTGGCTACGTTCTGGATGTGTCGCCATTTTCCTATTGCTGGCGTCAACCACATGGTGTCGCTCCGCCGACGTAGTTCTCATTCGTTCATCCGGAGGCTCCTTTGCGGGGCAACAAGAACTGCAAGCAGCCATTCAGTTTTACGGGCTGAACTTCAACGTTATCACGGCAAAGGGCGCCCGTAACGATGACCACACACTTAGTAGAGCAGTCGAGCGGAGGGAAACCCTTGCGGTAGCCATAACGGCGGAGGCCCTTGCGCAAGTGGATGCAAAACTGCTCCTGCGAGCCTTGTCAAGGAGACCCGGTGGGAGCGTGCCGCTACTCATTTTAGGGCTGACACCAGAGACCAACCCTACTCTCTTGAAGACGTGGTCAGGCGGGGTTGCGGTTGCTTGCACGCGTATGACGAGTCCGGCTCGGCTGAGGTATGTTTTTGGCGGCATTCCTGGCATTACTGCACAATTGACTAATCTTGAGATTCCATTCTCGGGCCGGCAGGCCTTCTACTTCGTTCTGGCCAAGGGCGGTCATGCTCAAAGTATCCTCAAGATCGAGAATGACCACGAAGTTGTTCCGGTATTTATCGAGAACAGTGTGAACGGGCAGAGGGTATTTCTGGATTGCGGAATACCTCACCAGAGCCAGAGTGTGGTGGAGGCGAACAAGAAGAGCGTAGTCGGCGCTTTCGAGGAACTCGCCCCAGCGCTTATTTTCGTCAAGCTCTGCGCCGGCGCCCGCGGCTGGCACGCAATTCATCATTACGCGAACCTTACGATTGACGACGCAAACTTGCGTGAACCGTACGGTTTTCTCGACTACGACGGCCTGCTGATGGAAATGGAGAAACACAACTTCCACACCACAATTGCCTTCATTCCGTGGAATTACGATCGTACCGAACCGAAGGTTGTTGCACTTGTACGTAGCCATCCGGAGAGATTCTCAATATGCATCCACGGGGATAACCACGACCACAAAGAATTCACTGACTACAATAGTAAGCCTTTGAGTGTGCAAGTCTCGGCGCTCCGACAATCCCTGGCCAGAATGGGCAGATTCCAGACACTCACAGGTATTCCATACGACAAAGTAATGGTATTCCCCCACAGCGTCGCGCCTGAAAAGACATTCGAGGCGCTCAAAATGAACAACTATCTTGCCACGGTCAACTCCGGGAATATTCCAATGGGCTCAATCAGGCCTCCGGGCATCCTATTCGCCCTGCGGCCGGTCACGCTCTCCTTTGCCGATTTTCCAAGCATCCTCCGCTATTCAGTGGCTGTGCCGACTCCAACGTATCTTATAGCCATCAACGACTTCCTGGATAATCCCCTGTTTTTTTATTGCCATCATGAGTTGTTTGAGCACGGCATAGACGCTTTTGATCAGGTAGCAGATCGAGTAAACAAGCTCGATCCGGAGACTCGCTGGCGAAGTTTGGCGGACATCGTTAGGCACCTTTATTTCGTAAAGCTGAGAGACGATTCCAACTATGACGTCTTAGCCTTTTCAAGGATCATTGACCTCGAAAACACTTCAGGCAGGAATTTGGTTTTCTATGTCATGAAGCGCGAATTGGGTCAATCAGGTGTGGCGGCAGTCATTTTAGACGGACACAACTGCCCATTCCAACTCCGCGGTGGTTATCTGCATTTCTCAGTAACAATTCCAGCGCACCAGACCCGTAGCCTCGCGATTGAATACGAAAGGGATTCGCCGTCTTCGCCTGTCAGCATTACCAAGACCTCGTTTCGTGTTTACTGTCTCCGAATGGCTTCGAACTTCCGGGACAATGTGATGTACAGAAGCGCCGTTGGACGCATGTTCATCAATTCTTACTATAACGGCCACCCAGAGCCCACGCATTTGCTGGAGGGGACGATCGGTTTAATACTCGCCTGCGCTTGCGCGGGTTCGATTATTCGGGTGTTCGTTAGACGAGGTCGTCGTCCCGGCTAAGGACTTGTAATCTCGCCCTGCCTGCCGAGTCGGGCGCAGAGAGAGCAGTTCGGGTGTCAGCTTCGGTAAACAGGCCTTTTGCGTTTTCACCTGCGTCTACGCGGTTGATTTCAAGGTATTCCTCGATTTGGTTTTAATCAACGGGGCGAACCATATCGTTGCGATCTTCCACTTGCTGGATCGCAAATGAGTTGACTCGATCGAGTACTGTCAACGATATGTCTATACAGACACGCGGTGACAGCGCCAAGTTTTATTGAAGTGCGTCGTACGCATATGCGTAACTTTCGCAGTTGATCGCGTTGGTTCCTGTTCCAAAAGTGTGATCGTAAACGATCATGCCTGGCATCGGCTCCCTTTATTCGGGGTTAGACGGCTTGGCTGTTCGGGGCCGGAGGTTGGTTATGGAAATTAGAGTCGAATCGAGACACCTTGGGGATTTAATCGTCCTTGTCCCTGAAATTTTCGAGGATGAACGCGGTTTCTTTATGGAAACTTTTCGAGCGGATAAATTCCAAGCATTAGGCCTACCGTCAGACTTTGTTCAGGACAACCATTCTCGCTCAACTAGAGGGATTGTTCGTGGTTTGCATTTTCAGTGGGACCCTCCGATGGGCAAGTTAATGCGCGTTCCTTTGGGAACCGCGTTTCTGGTTGCCGTGGACATAAGAAAGGGTTCGCCCACCCAGGGGAAGTGGTTTGGCATTGAAGTGTCGGCTGAAAACAGGCGACAGGTGTGGGCTCCCGCAGGGTTTGCACGGGGTTTCTGTGTTCTCTCGGAAGTCGCTGAGATCCAATACAAGTGCACTGGACTGTATAACAATAAGGCAGAGTCCGGGATTCGCTGGGACGACCCGAAAATTGGCATTGAGTGGCCGGTAAGCGAACCCTCCCTTTCTGTTAAAGATCAGAGGGCCCAAACATTGGAACAGTGGTTCGCTCGGCCTGAATCAAATCACTTTCATTTCTAGGCTGAGAATTAGGTTGGTAGAGAGTTTCGCGAGCATGCCGCCTTGCGCCACCGTCTGAGATCATTAAGTATAAAAGCCGCGGCGTATCTTCTCTTTCCAAAATTAACAGATGGCAAGGCTCGTCGCCGGCTCTGGCTTCAGCCGAGGCCGTTGCAAAATAGCTAGACAAATCCCGACCTTCATGCTTCGGGTCACAATGCGAGGTGAAATCGTGAAACTGCTTATCGCCGGGGGCGCAGGGTATGTCGGTTCGGTGCTGATACCGAAACTCCTCGACCGTGGCTACAAAGTCGATGTCGTAGACCTGTTTTGGTTTGGCAATAACCTGCCCCACGATGTTGGTGTACTCCATAAAGACATCTTCGAGCTCACGGTCGAAGACTTGGAGGCTTATGATCAGGTGGTCTTCCTAGCGGGCTTATCCAATGACCCCATGGCGGAGTTCTCACCGAGCAAAAACTTCATCTTCAATGCCGCCGCGCCAGCCTATTTGGCTTACACCGCCAAAAACGCCAAAGTGAAAAGGTATATATACGCCTCGTCTTGCTCGGTATACGGCTATACGGAAGACGAACTGTACGACGAAACTCGCCCCGTTTCTTCGACCTATCCATATGGAATTTCCAAGCTTCAAGGAGAGCAGGCGGCAATGCAATTGGCTGACGGAGATTTCTCGGTCATCTCATTACGCAAAGGTACGGTCTCGGGATACAGCCCCCGGATGCGCTTTGATCTCATCATTAACACGATGTTTAAGTGCGCCATGAAAGATCGCACGATCACGATCAACAACCCCTCCATTTGGCGGCCAATTCTCAGCATTGAAGACGCCGCAACGGCTTACATACGGGCGATAGAAGCGAACCCGAAGATTTCGGGCATATTTAACGTCGCGTCAGGCAATTATACCGTCGGAGAAGTCGGTGACTTGGTAAAAGCCACAATCGAGGAGCGCCTTGGGCAGCGCGTGAACCTTTGCATCAAACATATCCGGGATTTCCGGAATTACAAAGTCAGCGTCGAAAGAGCCAAGAATGTGCTCAGCTTTCATGCGGATGATGACGTAAAATCCATCGTTGTCAACCTCATTGATAACATGGAGAAATTTCGAGATTGGGACAACCCCTTGTACTCCAATATTGCATCCTTCAAGCAACTGGAAAATGGGATTGAAACCTATGCGCTGGGGAAGGTGTTAGCTCGATGAAAATCGTAGTGCTTGGTGGCAACGGCCAATTGGGGACGGACGTCGTCCGAGCCTTCGAGGACCATGGGGACGAAGTATTTTCCCTGACCCACGCGGACGTCGAGATCACAAACAAAGAGTCGGTTTCGAAAAAACTATGTGAGTTGCATCCCGACCTCGTGGTGAACACCACAGCCATGCACCATGTGGAGAAGTGCGAATCGCAAGCTGAAAAGGCTTTCGCCATCAATGCTTTGGGAGTTAGAAGCCTCGCGCTAGTTACGCAGGATATCGGCGCGGTGCTGATGCATGTCAGTACAGACTACGTGTTTGACGGGAGTGAGGACCGCCCGTATGGTGAGGATGACCGGCCCATGCCCCTAAGTGTCTACGGAAACACGAAGTTAGCTGGTGAATACTTCGTGCGCTGCACAGCGCACAAGCATTTCGTGCTGCGCACGTCGGCCATTTATGGAAAGAGTCCTTGTCGTGCAAAAGGAGGATTGAACTTTGTCCAGCTGATGCTCAAGCTGGCGAAGGAACGAGGGGAAGTGCGCGTGGTAGACGATGAGTTTGTGACCCCAACATCAACCGCAGACTTGGTTCGGCAAATGGTCGTGCTGAGCCGTTGCGAGGCTTACGGCTTATACCACGCCACTGCCGAGGGCGGTTGTTCGTGGTTCGAATTTGCCCGAGAAGTCTTTGCACTGACAAACACCGATGTTCGTCTGCAGGCTGCAGGGCCGAATGAGTTTCCTGCCAAGGTCCCTAGGCCAAAGTACGCAGTATTGGAAAATGTTGGCCTAAAGCTTCTTGGGTTGAACACCTTCAGGGCATGGCAGGACGGCCTGCGCGACTACCTCGGCATTTCCCTGGCGCACAAGGCCACGGTAACAGGATGACACGATACGTAGTCATAACGCCGGTGCGCGACGAAGAGCAGCACCTTGAGCGCACTATCGGATCAATTCTCAGTCAGACCGTACTGCCGGCGGAATGGTTGCTGGTTAACGACGGCTCTACCGACGGGACGGCTGAAATCCTTAATCGCTACGCAGCGCAGTTTCCATGGATTCGCGCCATCCATCGGGCCAATCGCGGCTTTCGGAAAGCCGGCGGAGGCGTCATAGAAGCGTTTTATGACGGCTACAACTCCCTCCGGACCGGGGACTGGGATTTTATCGTGAAGCTCGATGGGGACTTGACTTTTGCTCCGGATTACTTTGAACAGTGTTTCGCGCATTTCCGCAGCGAACCACGTCTTGGAATTGGCGGTGGCGAAATCTATCACGATCTCGGGGGGCAGTTGAAAGTGGAGGCAAACCCTGCTTTCCACGTCCGAGGGGCAACAAAAATTTATAGAAGGGCTTGCTGGGAGGCGATTGGCGGGTTGTGCATGGCTCCGGGCTGGGACACGATCGACGAGGTTAAGGCTAATATGCTGGGCTGGAGGACGTATAGCTTCCCGGGTCTGCGTCTCATTCACCATCGCTTTACTGGGTCAGCGGAAGGCTTGTTACGCGATAGAGTGAAACATGGTGTGGCATGCTACGTTTCGGGATACCACCCGCTGTTTGTTGCCGCCAAATGCGCCTCCAGGCTTGCTCAGAAGCCTTACCTTATCGGCTCTGCAGCAATCTTCTACGGATTCCTTAAGGGGCATCTGACCCACGTGCCCCGCGTCCAGGATACCCGGCTGATTCGATATATGAGAGGGCAACAATTGCGGCGCCTTTGCGGGCTCGAAACCATTTGGAAGTAAGTTCAGGCTCTTAATGCCGGTGGATTTAACATGTGCGGAATTTGCGGAAAAATACGTTTTGACCAGGGGGCCAGCATTGACGTCGGCCTCATACCGGCCATGCTCGATACCATTCGCCACCGCGGTCCGGATGACGAGGGAGTCTATTTGGCGCGCCACGTCGCGCTCGGTCACAGGCGGCTTTCGATCATAGACCTGAAGAGCGGGCATCAGCCGCTATCCAATGAGGACGGCACAGTCTGGATCGTCTTCAATGGAGAGATTTATAACTTCCAGGAGTTGCGAGCGTTCCTTCAGAGCAGAGGCCACGTCTTCAAGACGCAAACGGACACGGAAACCATCGTTCACTTGTATGAAGAATTCGGGCCCGAGTGCCTTGAGAAGCTGCGGGGCATGTTTGCCTTTGCAATATGGGACGAGAACAACAAGAGTCTTTTCCTGGCGAGGGACCGGGTTGGAATCAAGCCGCTTTACTACTGCCTGACTGACACAGCCTTGGTCTTCGCCTCCGAGATCAAGGCAATTCTGGCGGACGGCGCCGTCGATCGTGAGCTCATGCCTGAATTGATCGACAGGTTCTTCACTTTTCTCTACCTTCCGGGCGAGGAGACGCTGCTCAAGGGCGTCAAGAAACTAGCCCCAGGACACTATCTTTTAATCAAAGAAGGTAGAGCCGAGGTAAGACAATACTGGGATCTTCGCTTTTCGAAGCCTGCCGGGAGCCGAAGAATTGGTGAAGCGCAGGAAGAGTTGCTAAGTCTGCTGGCCGAAACCGTACAACTGCATATGATCGCAGACGTTCCGGTGGGCGTCCTCCTGAGCGGTGGCGTGGATTCCACGGCAGTCCTCAGCTTCGCCGTGGAGCGGACAGACAAGGAGGTCAGCAGCTACACGGTTGGGTTTTCCGATCCTGGCGTTGCCGACGAGCGGCCCTACGCCAGATTGACGGCAGAGACATTTGGCACGCAGCATCATGAGATGACGATTACGCCGGCAGATTTTATGGACTTCATGCCAAAGTACGTGTGGCACATGGAAGAGCCGGTCTGTGAGCCACCCGCCATTGCCATGTACTACGTTTCAAAGCTGGCGAAGAACTATGTCAAAGTGCTCCTCTCAGGCGAAGGCGGAGACGAGGCTTTTGCGGGCTACAACAATTATCGTAACCTTTTATGGCTCGAACGTGTGAAGAGTGGTCTCTTCAAGTTCAAGGGCGCCGCCGCATGGGGCCTTTCCGTCGCTCAGTCGATGTTCGGCTCGCAACGAATGGCAGCATACGTTCCATTAATGGAGGCGGCCTTTCCCGACTACTACTATAGCCGGACGTCCAACCCGTATCGCTGCAACGGAAACGGTTTGAGGAAGTTGTATTCCGAGGATTTCGCTCGCTCGGTTAGCCATGAATACTCGCTCGAACCGATAAGGCGGCTGCAGGAGCGTGCGCGAGGCCAGAATACCCTCGACGCGATGCTCTACATTGACACCAAATCCTGGCTTCCCGACGACCTGCTGATCAAGGCCGATAAGATGACGATGGCCAACTCCCTAGAGCTCCGCGTGCCTCTGCTCGATCATAAGATCCTTGAATTTGCCGCTGCGCTGCCTTCTAACCTCAAGGTTCGCGGCTTCACTACCAAGTACCTTGCCAAGAAGGCCCTGGGACAGCGAGTGCCCAAAGCAATACTGAATCGTCGTAAGGCCGGCTTTCCTGTTCCGTACGAGGCGTGGCTCCGGAAGGAACTGCGAGATTGGGTGCGTGAAGTCCTGTTCGACCGGACGACTACGAACCGGGGCTATTTTTCCGCCCCGGCAGTCCACGAGTTGCTGGCGCGCGACGATGCGAACGGGGGCTATTCCAAGGAAATCTTCTCGTTGGTTACGCTCGAGCTCTGGCACAGGGCATTCCTGGAGCAAAAACAGCCGGTGCTAAACTAGGATCCGCCATGAGCAGACGGCATCTCTATATGATCGGAGAGCTCAATAGCTGCTGGACGAGCAGACTCCGAGACCATCTGAAGCGGTCTGCATCTGGATAGCAAGCTTGTATACCACTCACAAAGATAATATCAGCGGACGGCGCCCCGCACTCAACTTCGCCGCAGGAACACTTTGGCGCACGCCGGGCCGTTTCGGGATTGCACGCGTTCTCGATCCCTTTTACTCATTGCGGTGTGTTGTCTTTCACGATATTTCGGTTTCAGAGTCGCCGTTTACAAAGGGAATGGGCATTGCCATCACTCCGGGCGACTTCGTATCGGCTCTAAAATTTCTCACCACGTATTACACTCCCGTCCGATTACAGGATGTCCTTGGTAATTGTGGTGGGCGAGATCTCCCGCCGCGACCCGTGCTCGTGACCTTTGACGACGGGTACGCATCGACGATCAAGTGGGCCGCACCGCTTTGCAACAAGTTTGGGGTGCCGGCCGTTTGTTTTCTCAATGCCGCATTTATCGATAACCAGCGATTAGCGCCGGATAACCTTGTGTGTTACGTGGCCAACAAGCTCGGAATCGAGACAATCAATGAAGCTGTTCGTACCGTCAGGGGCGCGGACATCCCCAAATTGAAGTCTGTGGGTGAAGTTTTCTCTTGTTTCTTTCCCGCGATTTCGTTGACCGAGAGGAAAGCATTTCTCGACGCCCTTCTTCATTTGGGAGGGATTGACGAGGTCCAGCTGGCAAGGGAGGCAGGCCTGTACCTGACCCGCAAGCAACTACACGCTTTGGGATCTTTGGATTTTGAGGTCGGGAACCATACCTATACCCACGTCCGATGCAGAACCTTAACACCTGAGACATTCACCCAAGAAATTGATAGAAACAAGGCTGAGTTGGAAACCCTGACGGGAAGAAAAGTGCGGTCGTTCAGCGTGCCCTACGGTTCCTCGGCAGATCTTACGAGCGACCTGGTGAAGCATCTTAAGCACTCAGGGCACGATGCGGTCTTCCTCAGCGAGAGCGTCGCCAACCATCAAGGCGCCGACCGGCTCCATCTTGACAGGGTCAGTACCCGCGCCGGCGGTGACAACACTTTATTTTTCGAGATTGAAATCCTGCCTCGTCTCCGCGCCATGAGGAACCGGCTCTTCCGCGGTTTGGGGTTGGTTCGGACAGGTCGGAAGGCCCCGTCCGGGGCCCAACTAGCGGCAGTGAGGAGGGAAAATCCCACCAGAAGGTTCGAAAGGACGCAACAATGACCCACGATGAGTTCCTCTTGCAGATGGACGAGATTCTTGGCCTCCCTATCGGGACAGTTCGAGCCCAGCAAAAACTGGAGGATCTGGAGAACTGGGACTCTACGGCCCTCATCAGCTTCATTGTCCTGGCAGAGACCAATAGCAGTATTAGCATCTCTCCCGACCAGATCGTGGGCTGCGCCACGGTTGCCGATCTTCTCCGGCTGGCTCAGGTGGATGGTAACAGTGAAGAGCCGCGCGGTCAGGAGCTTTGAGCCACCGCCGGTGCAAGCCGCGACAGCCGTGTAACGGAGGTTTCATTGGCAGCAGAGACGCAAACAGAGACCTTGCAAAGAGAGACGCCCAAGGCCCTGCGATTCCCCATTTCGGTGGTGGAGATACTACGGAAGCGCCAGGGGCTTAAAAGTGAACTGCTCAAACAGACGAATCTCATCCCAACTCGGATCGCAATTCTCGGCGGTTCCACCACAACACAAATCAAGAGCATGTTGGAGCTGACGCTCCTGGCGCAAGGGATCAAGCCAGCGTTCTACGAATCGGGATACAACCGTTACTTTGAGGATGTCCTAGTCGAGAACCCGGACCTGTGGAATTTCAAGCCGGACATCGTCTTTATCCACACCACTTGGCGTAATGTGTCTCAATTCCCTGAATTACTGGAAAACGAGGCCGAGGTTGAACAGCGCATCCGCCATGAAATGGCCCGGTTTGAATCGCTTTGGGGAAAACTTCACACCGATCTTGGCGTCCTCATCATCCAGAACAACTTTGATCTGCCGCGCCTTAGACCCCTCGGGAATCTGGAGGCATCTGAATCGTACTGCCGTATAAACTTCTTGCTGAGGTTGAACGCTGAGTTCGCGGCCTATGCCCGCAACCACTCCCGTTTCCTCATCAACGACGTCCTTTATCTTTGCGCGCAAGTTGGATTGGCCGCGTGGTACGAGCCCAACTATTGGTATAACTTTCACATGGCCCTGAGCCCAACAGCCACGCTGGCGATGGCTCACAATGTTGCTGCTGTCGTTAAGTCTGTCTACGGAAAATCAAAAAAGTGCCTCGTCCTGGATTTAGACAACACACTTTGGGGGGGGGTTATTGGCGACGATGGCGTGCAAAACCTGATTCTGGGTCGAGATCACCCGGTTGGAGAAGCCTTCGTTGACTTCCAAGGGTATGTGAAGAACCTACAACGGCGTGGCGTCATTCTCGCCGTTTGCTCGAAGAATGACGCTGAGAACGCCAAGGAAGGCTTCTCACACCCGGATAGCGTGCTAAAACTTGACGATTTCGCCTCGTTCAAAGCCAACTGGAGTCCGAAGCCTGACAATATCCGCGAGATTGCCACGGAGCTCAACATTGGTCTCGACAGCATTGTATTCGTCGATGACAATCCGGCCGAAAGGGCGTTCGTTGGGGAGCAACTGCCCGATGTTGCAGTGCCGGATGTGGGCGCCGACATTTCCCGCTTTGCAGAAGTACTCGAACAGGAGCAATACTTCGAGGTAGACAAAGTAGTTCAAGATGATCTCAGCCGGTCAAACTACTATAGTTCAAACGCGCAACGGATTGCCTGTCAGCCCAGCTTCAGTAATTACGGGGAATATCTCGCTTCACTCGAAATGACCGCGGAGATCGGCCTCTTTCTTCCGGTCTATCTGGAACGAATCACACAGCTCATTAACAAAACTAATCAATTCAATCTCACCACCAGGCGGTATACGGGCGCTGAAGTGGAGGCCATTAGTCGTGATCCGGCCTTTATCCCGCTTTATGGACGGCTGAGTGACAGATTTGGCGACAATGGCTTGGTGTCGGTTCTGATTGCGCGGATATTCCATGAAACAGTTGAAGTCGACCTTTGGCTGATGAGTTGCCGCGTGTTGAATCGCGAGTTTGAGCTGGCAATGTTCGACGCGTTGATCGAAGAGTGCAAGTCGCGGGGCATCGGCAAGATCACCGGCGTCTACATCCCGTCCAAGAAGAATAGTATGGTTGCCGGGCACTATGCCAGCCTCGGTTTCACTCGCATGGACGGAACCTCCGGAGACCGGGAGCTGTGGTGTTATGACGTACCCCAAACCTTCGCGGCGAAAACGCGCTACATCCGCGGGGCACAGCGTTGAACTTGTTGATGGCACTGCTGGAACGTCACCCCCTGTGGATAGACGGCCCGGTCTGAGAGCGTGGTCCAGATCAGGAAACGGGATTAAACCTCATGCTAGATTCTTCTTGGCAAGTCGAAGTGGATCGTTCAACACCTGCAGAATGGTCGCAGACGCTCGATCTGTTCGATGATGCAAACCTTTATCAAACATGGTCGTACGGAAGCATCCGCTGGGGAGAAAAGAACCTTAGCCATTTGGTATTAAAGCGAGGCGGTGATGTCGTCGGAATGGCGCAACTCAGGATAGTTCGCCCAACGAGATTTAAGTTCGGGATGGCATATTTACGGTGGGGCCCGGTATTCGAGCGGCGCGGGAAGCCATTTGATCCTGAGGTTGCTACAACCATTGCTCACGCTCTTGAGGAAGAATATGCTGGCAAGAGAAAGCTTTTCCTGCGAGTTTTGCCAAACGCTTTTATGGGATCGCTGCGAGCAGCAGTTATTCAATCCGCCTTTTGCAGGTTCACCCAGGAACGCTTCGCCGCAGACAACACATATAGGACGTTTGTCCTAGATCTTGCTTCTGTGCTTGAGGAGTTGCGCGGGAAGTTCGATAAGAAATGGCGAAACCAGCTCTCGCGCTCTGAAAGGAATAATCTCAAGGTAATCGTGGGAACGGGGATGGACGAGTACCGGGCTTTCTGCGCGATTTACAATGAGATGAGAAAGCGCAAGGCATTCGAAACCACCGTGGATGTTGAGGAATTCGGGCGCATCCAAAAGGACTTGGTAGAGGCTCATCGTATGCGGGTCTTAATCTGCGAGGCCCATGGGATACCAGTGGCTGGCCTCGTGGCCTCGGCGATGGGAGATTCGGCGATTTATTTGCTCGGCGCAACCAGCGACGAAGGACTGAATTCAAAAGGCGCCTACCTACTGCAGTGGGCGCTGATCAAATGGCTCAGTGAGAATGGCTTTAGGTGGTATGACTTGGGAGGCATCGATCCCGAACGGAACCCGGGGGTTTACCATTTCAAGAGAGGATTGTCGGGCATAGACGTTTCCCAGGTAAAACCGCTCGTAGCGTCTGCAAGCGTGACGTCTTCTGCGATTGCCATGGCAGGTCTGAGCATGCGTCGCGCCGTACGTGGCTTCACGGGGACCCTGCAATTCGCCCGCTCTCTCGTCCCGGAGGGAAACAGAAATTAGCTTGAAACCGTTTCCTCCCGTGGCCTATGGATATCTCTGTCGTAATTGTCGCCTGGAACGCCAAGAATTACCTAGCATTGTGCCTCGAAAGCCTAGAGACAGCGCCATCCAAGCGCAGCATTGAAGTTCTTGTGGTGGACAACGCCTCGACGGATGGCACGGCCCAGATGATTGGAACCCGATTTCCCTGGGTGAAGCTCATCACGAGCGCCGAAAATCTCGGCTTTGCCAAAGGCAACAACGTGGCGATCCAGCAGTGTCAAGGGCGCTATGTCGCCTTGGTGAATCCGGACGTGAAGGTCCTTCCCGGCTGCCTGGATGCCCTGGCAGACTTCCTCGACCAGAACCCCAAAGTGGGAAATGTTGGGCCGCGCGTCTTCAACCCCGACATGACGCAACAGAGCACGTGCCGGCGATTTCCAACTCTGTGGAACAACTTCTGTCCGGCGATAGGCTTAGCGGCAAGATTCAAGAATTCACGCCTTTTCGCGGGCGAGCATATGTTCTACTTCCCCCATGACCGTACACTGGCCGTGGACGTTCTGGTGGGGTGCTTTTCGTTTATTCGCCGCGATACCTTTGACGCCGTTGGACTTCTTGATGAAGGGTTGTTCATGTATGGCGACGATGTGGATTGGTGCCGACGCTGCTGGAAGGCGGGATGGAAGGTGGTGTTCTATCCTGGCGCCAGAGCAATCCATGACCGGGGTAAGATCACAGCTCCGTATCCTGTGCGCTTTGCAGTCGCGCAACAGCGCTCGGTGCTTCATTATTGGTCTAAACATCATGACTACTTTGGCTTACTGGGAATTCGGGGCATCATGCTGCTCCAGCACTTTCTCCGCTATGCGGTTGCGGTAGCGTCAGGCGTCACGAGCACTAAAGCCCAAACAGAGAATAAGATACGGAAGCAAGTGAGTGGCGCGTGTCTGCGGGAGCTTTTTGGCGGAAGGGTTCGACGCGAGGCCTGAGCAGCATCTTGGGATGGGGTTTGTGAGCATTTTCGATCAAATCAATCGCTTGATAGAGTACCATCGACGCCACGGCATACGGGTTACGGTTCAACGTGCCGGGCTGGCGGCAAGACGGGCGTTATTCTCGGGTCGAAGCGTCCTGTTTTATTGCGATTTGTCCAGGCTGACCGCTCCGCCGGTGGACGTTCCGAGCTTTCTGAAGGTGGAGCGGAAGAGAGGCGAGGCCGAACTCAGCCCGCAGGATCTCAAAGAGATGACCAGCTTTTGGAATCCGAAGTTAGCCCGCCGCAACATCAAAGAGCGATTCGGCAAAGGGGCATCGCTGTGGTTGATCAAATCTCACGACAAGCTGGCAGGTTACGGCTGGACCCTCCGGGGAAGCACCGTCGAGTCTCATTACTTCCCCTTGGGGGTGGATGATGTACATCTTTTCGACTTCTTTGTCGTTCGCCAGTATCGAGGAAAGGGAATCAATCCGGCTTTTGTTAGCTATATTCTCAGCAAGCTTTCAGGCGAGTGCGCGGGTCGCGCCTTTATCGAGGCTGCGGAGTGGAACCGGTCGCAGCTTGCGTCCCTTCAGAAGACTGCGTTTCGTCGCTTGGTGTCGGCTAGAAAGATGACGATTTTAAGCCACACGATTGTATTTTGGTCTGAAAAACCAGGAGTTAGCCCGTCCAAGCCCATGCCTCGGGCGCTGGTTTCCCACAATCGAAGGCCTGGGGAGGCTGCCTCTATCGCTAGCCGAGTCGGGATCGGCGACTGAAAGGAGCGAGTCTGCGGCCAACACGGGAAGACCGGGCTCAATCCGCCGAGCACGGGCCGGAACGGGCAAACGCTTGGATAACGGGGCAACCTTAACGCGTCCATTAATCAATTTATGATAATTGATATATACGTTGATATTGACATAATAGTTAATCTTGTGCCAATCTGTCTCTTGGCTTAACATTGTCGGTTGCTTAACGCGAGGGGACCGATGATTAAATATCTGCCAGGAGAACAAAATGAGCCTTATCAATCGCCGGTTACCCCATGGCATCAACTACTCGCTTCATCGGCCGCTCTGGAACCTTGTACTCAAACTATGCGTCTCCAAGAGCTCTGGCTCGGACTCGAACAACGGCGCCTCGAAGGCCGCTCCTTGGGCGCACCTGTTATTACTTTTGATGATGTTTGTACCTTGGCAAACGGCTTTCGGGGCATGCCACGTGGTTACGCCAAATGGTTCGGGTTCACAGACGGGAGCGGACTGGAACAACTCGCTCGCGAATCTCCCAAGCACTCTGACTCGCGGTGATGTCTATTATCTCGCTGACGGAAATTACGGGAGCTACACTTTCAACACTGCCG
>JBOGJY010000456.1:0-3460 GCA_050745325.1 Terriglobia bacterium | reverse complement strand
CGAGAAATCGGGATTCAATAAATCAAAGACAAAGTAAAAGTCGTTACCGGCGGGACGCGAGGGATTGGATACAGCGTCGCCGAAGGGCTTTTGAAAGAAGGCGCCAAAGTTTTCATCTGCGGGCGGAAGAGCGCGGAGGTTAAGAAGTCCCTCTCGGCGCTCGCCACAGGAAACTCCGCGGATCGTGTGGACGGAATGGAAGCGGACGTCCAACGCTATGAGCATTGCCGCAAGCTGATTCAGAGCGCCGCAGAACGGTTTGGCGGTCTGGACATTCTGGTGAATAACGCCGGGCTTGGCATCTTCAGCCCGGTCGACCAACTCCGGCCCGAAGATTGGGATACGGTGGTCGGGACCAATCTTTCTGGCGTTTTCTATTGCTGCCATGAAGCCATTCCTCTGATGCGGAAGCGCGGCGGCGGATACATTTTTAACATCTCAAGCTTGGCGGGCGTCAACGCTTTTCCGGGTGGGAGCGCCTATAACGCCTCCAAGTTTGGCCTTAACGGTTTTAGCGAGGCCATGATGCAGGAAATCCGCTACGACGGCATCCGCGTGAGCTACATCATGCCGGGCAGTGTGGACACGGATTTTGCCGCCGCGCCGGGATCGAAACCGCGCGAGGGTTGGAAACTGACCGGCGAAGATATCGCCAAGGCTGTGATCGATCTCTATCAGTTCCCTGCCACCGCGCTTGCCAGCCGCATTGAGATGCGGCCCTCACAACCACCGCGCAAGAAGTAAGCCGCGCGCCGAACCGCGGTTACGCTGCGCAACAGTCAAGGGTTGAGCGCCGGACGCCCAATCACTTAAGCGGCGCAATAGCTCTGACTGTGGTTCCGTGATGGCCCGAGGTGATTTCCAGACGGCCGCGAAGCTGCCGCAGCCGCTCCTGCATCCCGGCAACCCCAACCCCCAGCCGCCCAACCATGCCCTCACGCTCATCAGGATTCAGCAAATCCGCGGGGATGCCCCGGCCGTGGTCCTCGACTTCAACCATCGCTTGCCCGTCGCGCTGTGAAACCCGGACCGTAGCGGAGGAACTGCCTGAGTGACGCTGAACGTTTGAGAGGCTCTCCTGCACAACCCGGAACAGCGCAATTTCGATGTCCGGATCCAGGCGGCCAAAATCGTTCTGCATCTGCAGGCTGACTTTAAGCCCGCCAGGCTTGGAAAGCCTTGCGGCGTACCAGCGGAGAGCCGCCACCAAGCCGATGGCGTCAAGATCGGGAGGATGCAGAAGATGAGAAAGATTGCGAACTTCTTCTGACGCCTGCGCCGCCAAAGAGTAGCAGTCCGCAACTGTCTCCACAATCTTCGGATTTGATCCGGCGACCCGTTGCTCGAGGATCGCCAGATTAATCGCCAGCGCGGAAAGCGTTTGTGAGGTGCTATCGTGCAAATCCCTGGCAATCCGCCGCCGCTCCTCATCTTGCAACCTGAGAAGGCGCGCGGAGAGTTGAGCGAATTCCTCTTCCTTGCGCTTCTGGTCACTCAAGTCGGTGACGATCACGCAAATTCCCTGCAAGTCGTCACCCGCTTCGAGAGGGCTTAGCGAGAGGTGCGCAGGAAGACGCTTTCCCCCTGCCGTTCGCAAGTCGCACTCCTCCTTTTGGTGAGTCCGGGCGGCGCGCTTCAGCAACTCCTCGATGCCGGGGCAATTTCGCGTTTGCACGAAATCACCGAGCCGCGCGCCAATAAGCTTTTCAAGCGGCCGCGCGACCATAGCCCCAAACTGGCGGTTGGCGTAGAGCATCAAGCCGTCGCCGGTCAGGATCGCCGCGCCTTCGTTGATGCTTTCGACCATCGCCCGGTAGGGAAGTTCGGCGGCTGCTCGCGCAGCGCCCGCCGCCTTCATGTCTTTTTGTTTCATGCTTCATCCCGCCTGATGTTTGCCTGTGGTCTCCGCGACATCAAAACGCCGCTTCTTTCCACGGTGTCAGTTTTAGCAGGTTACTAAAAAACCCTGCGTTGACGATGTAGCGGCGACTTTACGTCGCCACAAGTTGAATAATCTCAACGCAGGTTGGCGGGATAAACCCGCCGCTACACGTTTTTCAGCAACCTGTTAGGTTGGCAAAACGATTTTCTCAAGCTGCCACACCTCACCATACGATTGTATAACGCCAGACCGATTCAGCAAGGCTGACCAGGGCGGTACTGGCCTGGAAATAACCAGCTATCATGCCAGCCATGCGCGCATCACACTCGGCGTCGGTTGGCGCCCGTTGGCGCTTGGTAGGCGCGGGACCTCTTTTCTGATATCCTGCCCTGCGGATCAAAACCGCAGCGTGGCAATGGGCGCCCAACAGGAGTCAGACCTCAGTGGCAAAACTCGTTTACGCAAGGACACGCTCTGCCGGCATGGGAGATTACCGCTGGAAACGATAGCCTGCGACCTTTGTGGTTCCATACGTCAGACCGTAGTGTATCAGGCGCCGGATCGCCGTTACTTCCCTGACGAGCTCTTTACGGTAGTTCGATGCGATGAGTGCGGACTAGGGTTTCTCAACCCGAGGCCAAGCTTTGAGGAGATGGGGAAGTACTATCCTCCGGTATACTACGAAGACGAATTTGCCAGGAATCTGAAATACCACCAGACGCGCTATGCCCGCGAAGCTCGCTATCTTCGCGAGGTTGAGGAGCGCGGAGGTTCCCGCCGGCTGCTCGACGTCGGCTGCGCCAATGGCGACTTTCCCCGGTTTGTGGCGGCTCGGGGCTGGACCGTGGAAGGCGTGGAAGTTTCTGCTTCTGCTTCGCCGGTACGCGACTTCCCAGTCTACTCGCAACCGTTTCCAGAAATCCCTCCAGATACCCCAACCTACGACGCCGTGACGGCCTGGGCGGTGATCGAGCATGTGCACCATCCAAAGGCGTACTTTCGGAAGGCTGCCAAGATTCTCAAGCCCGGCGGCATTTTCGTATTCTTGGTCACCAATTTCGGCAGCTTGGCCTCCCGGCGCCTCTTTTGCGAAGACGTGCCCCGGCACCTGTTTTTCTTTACCCGCGAAACCGTGAAGCAATATCTAGCGGACGCCGGCTTTCGCCTGGAACGGGAGGATAATCGCAACGATATCTTCTCTCTGCCCCCGGAGAACTTTCTTCTCTTTCTCAAGGCGCGCGTGCTGGGAAAAAGTTTTTGCTGGCAGGATTTACCTCCATCACGACCTCAGTTTATTCGGGCCAGGGGACTTCGGGCCGGCCTGCGTTCCTCCTTGCGGTTCGCCCTAGCCTATCCACTTCGGACGGTAGACCGAGTTCTGCGGCCCACTGTGGAGCGCGTTCAGATGTTGCGCAAAACCTATGGCATAAGCACCTATGTCGCCCGCCGAGTTTAAGCTGTCTGTTTTGCGCGACGCCGCGGTTTCGCCACTTGATTACATATTATGGTGACATCAAATGCTGTAGCGGCGGCCTCTGGCCGCCGGTCCTTAACTATTAAAAACCGGCGGCCAGAGGC
>JBOGJY010000455.1:0-18139 GCA_050745325.1 Terriglobia bacterium | reverse complement strand
GCTCGTGATCGACGCCGGTCCGCAAGGGACCGGAAACTCAGGACACGGCCACGCGGATGCCCTCAGCCTTCAGCTTTCCGTGGACGGCGGCGAATGGCTTACCGACCCCGGGACGTTTCGCTACGTTTCATCTGTTGGCACCGGCGTCGCTGACCGCGACCGATTCCGCGGCACGGCAGCGCATAACACTCTGCGGGTGGATGGATTCGACCAGGCGGAGCCGGCGGGGCCTTTCGCGTGGGACGAACTGCCCGAAACAGAAGTGAAGCTGTGGGTGACTGGCGAGCGGTTTGATCTGTTTTATGGAAACCATCGCGGCTACCAGCGCATCACGTCGCCCGTAGTCCATCATCGCTGGGTTTTCTGTTTGAAATCCGAATTCTGGCTGGTGCGCGACGTGGCGGAAGGAGACGGCGGGCACGATCTTGAAATCTCGTGGCATTTCTCGCCGGGTTTTACAGCCCTGTATACTCCGCCGGGTTTTACGCTGATGGGCGGCAGCAGCGCCGCCGCGTGGCGCGGGCTTGCGCTCGTGCCCGCGGAAGCCCACGGCTGGTCGCAGGAAGTGCGCCGGGGCCACGTGTCACCCGCCTATGGAGTTGAGGAACCTGCGCCGGTGGTTCGCTTTGCTACCCGCGCACAAATGCCCCGTGATTTCGCTGTGATCTTGCAGCCGGTCGCAAAGGCGCCTGAAAGCCTCGGAAAGTTCACCCGGAGCGCGGGCGAAGAGGCCGTCAGTTATCGCTATCGAACTGGCAATAGCCAGCATCTCTTCTTTTTTTCAGACAGCGGCCGGCCGTGGGAGATTGACGGGTGGAGGAGCGACGCGCGATTCGCCTACCTAGGAACAGGCGAAGCCGGAGAAACACTGCAAGCGGCGTTTTGTTCTGGCAGCTTTCTGGAAGCTGCCGGACAACGCATCCTGGCCTGTGATCGCACGGTTGAACGATGCGAGATTGCCGGGTCCGAAGTGCTGTGTTCGGATCAGCAGGCGGTGATTGATTTCAAGCGAGGCCGGGCGCAATCCGCAATCGAGGCGATGACAGGCTGGAAATAAAGGCCGGCCTGCGCTTCTGTCATACTGTGATTGGAATCACCTGTAAGGATGACTGCGCTTTGATTTTTTGACGAACTCATGTGCGGAATCTGTGGCGTTTTCAACTTCGACCGTAACGACCCCGTGAGCGCGGACGCGCTTGGGGCGATGAACCGGCGCATCGTTCATCGCGGCCCGGATGACGGAGGTTTTTACGTGGCGGGAAACATTGGCCTCGCCATGCGCCGCCTGAGCATTATCGATCTGAGCGCGGGCCACCAGCCCATGAGCAACGAGGACGGCACGCTCTGGATCGTTTTCAACGGCGAGATTTACAACCACCAGGAACTGCGCCCAGGCCTCGAAGCGCGCGGGCACCGCTACCAGACGCACAGCGACACGGAAACCATCCTTCATTTGTACGAACAATATGGACGGGACTGCCTCGAGCGCCTGCGCGGCATGTTCGCATTTGCGATCTGGGATACGCGCAGCCATCGCCTTTTCTGCGCTCGGGACCGCTTGGGCATCAAACCTTTTTACTACCACGCAGGGCCGTCCCGCTTTCTCTTCGGATCTGAGATCAAAACCATCCTGGCTCATCCCGCCGTGAAGGCGGAATTCAACCGTTCCGTTCTCCCCGAATATCTTGCTTTCGGCTACCTCTCGGGCGAAGAGACGTTCTTCAAAGGCATTCGCAAGCTGATGCCGGGCCACTGGCTTGAATTGGATGAGAGCGGCCACGCGCAGGTGGAGCGTTACTGGGATCTTGCCGTTCCTGAGGCGGCAGACTCGCGGCCGCGTTCGTATTACGTCAAAACTTACGGTGAAATGCTCGAGCAGGCAGTTTCCAGCCATCTGATGAGCGATGTGCCGCTCGGAGTCTTCCTCAGCGGAGGGCTTGATTCGAGCGTAGTTGCGGCGCTCACCACCAAGCTGCGCCGCTCCCCGATCGAGACGTTCTCGGTCGGCTATGCCGAATCAGCTTACAGCGAGTTGCCATACGCGCAGGAAGTGGCCCGCCACATCGGTTCCATCCACCATGAAGTGCGCGTGGGTTGGAATGATTTCATGGAATCGCTGCCCAAACTCATCTGGCATGAGGATGAGCCTATCGCGTGGCCCTCCAGCGTTCCGCTTTATTTCGTCGCCAGGCTTGCCCGTGAGCGGGTGAAGGTGGTCCTGACCGGGGAAGGAAGCGATGAAACGCTGGCGGGTTACACTCGCTATGCCTGGACGCTGTGGAACGCGCGTTTCGATCGCGTTTATCGCGGTGTTCTTCCGGGTGGGCTGCGGAGCTTCATACGGGACAGTGTGGATGCGAAGGCTCTGCCGCTCGCGCTTCAACGCCGTCTGCGGCACACATTCCTCGCGCGCGACGGCGCTTCCTGGCCTTCTTTCTACTTTGACAATTTCTATTCTGTCTTCACCGGGGACGCGCAGCGAGAATTGCTTGCGGAGGGCTCGACCGCCGGACCGGACGCGGCATATCATGACGTGATGTCCATCTGGGAAAACTCACCGGGAGATCTGCTTCATCGCCTGCTTTACACCGATATCAAAACATACCTTGTCGAGCTCCTCATGAAGCAGGACAACATGAGCATGGCGGCTTCGGTCGAAAGCCGCGTTCCATTCCTCGACCACCTCCTAGTCGAGTTCACCGCCGGTATCCCCTCTGCTTATGCTACAAACAGGCTGGCGGGGAAAGTCATCCTCAAGTCCGCCGCGGAGAGCCTGCTTCCAACTTCCATCATTTACCGGAAGAAAATGGGGTTCCCCACGCCTTTGCGCGGATGGCTGGCAGGAGCCCAATTAGACCAGGTGGAAAAGATGCTTCTCGAACCGCGAAGCCTCGAATGGGGGCGATTCAGGCCTGAGGCGTTGCGCAGGCTCTTTGCCGAACACCGGGCGAAAGAGCGGGATCATTATGAGCGCATCTGGCGGCTGATGAATCTTGAAATCTGGCGGCGTGTGTTCCTTGATTCCGATCCGGCGTATTTGGCGAATGTAGGAAATTAGAAATGAGCGGGATTATCACTCTGCTTGCTGTGGCTTTGGGCTGGTTCCTCAATGAACTGAGTACAGGCCTACGACATCGTCGCGAAGACCGGCGCGCAGCCGGCCCGGTGGTGATGGATCTGCTCGAAATCAGGCACCGGCTTATTGCCCTCAACGATGTCAAGGAAAACGTTTTTGACAAGCTTCAGATTCCTGCCCAGGTCCAGCTATATCTTAAACAGTATATCTGCACACTGCTGCCCGATCCCCCAAAGTTCGCTGAAAGATACGAGGATGCTGTTTCTACCCTCGCTCGAGTTGACCCAGTCCAAGCGTTCCGGCTATGCGGCAAGTCCGGCATTGGCCCGTTCATTGCACAGCTCAGCGGACTGGCCGCTTCCGACCAATCTAGCTCTGAGTTTTGGAATATGGTCGAGCCCGGAGTGCTAATGCGTTTCATGCCGCATCTCGAAGAGTTGATCCTGGATGTCGCGCGAGTCCACGGTTGGCGTACTTGGTGGCGAGCTCGGCGACGCCTAAATGAGGCCGCCCTTGACCAAGACGACAAGAAGTTTATTTCTGACCTTCTGTCCAAGATCAAGGCGTCAGCGGGGTAGCGCAGACTTCGCGCGTTTCGAAATCTGCGGCTTTTCTATTCACGGACAGGCCGCAGAGTTTTCAAAGCGGATAACTCTGCATTGCAAGGTCGTAAAGTCTTGTTTTTTTAACAAGATTTTTTGGACTCGTCCTTCTGAGCGTAGCGAAGAATCTGCCTGCCCAAGGCGGCCTCTGGCAGAAGCAGATCCTTCGCTTCGCTCAGGATGACATTAGGTTTGGTTGCGGCGTCGCCGCTCTGCGCTACCCATTTTTCGTGCTATTTGTGCGCAGGAGATTGAAACGCACCTGTCTGCGCCAGTAGGTAGCTGGCGTGCGGCGAAAAGTATTCACTGTCGTAGGAAAATGGAAACTTCGATCATTCAAGCAACTTCGGAAGGAGCGATCGGAGAAGCCCGGAGTCTCTTCGAGGAATACGCCGCCTCACTCGACTTCAGCCTCTGCTTTCAGGATTTCGCTCACGAGTTAGCAAGCTTGCCGGGCGGTTATGCGCCGCCTTCAGGCAGGCTACTGCTGGCGGCAGTAGCTGGTCGGCCGGCTGGTTGCGTGGCGTTGCGCCGGATCGACTCTCAAGCGGGCGAATTGAAGCGGCTCTATGTGCGCCCCGAGTTCCGGGGGCAGGGAATTGGGCGGGCTCTGACAAATAGGGTCATTGAAGACGCGCGGGAATTTGGGTACTCCCGGCTCCGCCTTGATACTCTGGACTCAATGGCGGAGGCTCAATCCCTCTACCGGTCCTTGGGTTTTCGCCTGATTGAGCCGTATCGCGTAAATCCTACGGGTGTAGGTCATGCTATTTGCATGGAATTGGCGCTGGTTTGAAGGGATTTTGATCCCTCACTGGCGCGCAGATGAGAATTGGCGCTGCGCGAGCTGAATGTGGTGATAATCCGTCTTGAACTCCCTGGCGACCCCGCCGCGCCCGGAAAAGAAAGTCCTTGATTTCTTAACAAGCTTGTGCTAGGCTATGAGAGTAGCTAGCCCTCGACATATAACCTTCCGGAAGATTCGATAACCCTCACCGGAACTTTCAAGGGTACCACTGGAAGTCATAGTTTGACTCCAGGCGGCGCCCGTAACCTAAGCCCTCACGATAAATTGTGTTATGGCGCAACTCTCCCTTTGCTTCGGAGGGAGACAACTAAATGCGTCCGCATGGAGGAAAAACCAGCTTATGAATCATCTCACTTTGCCTTTTTCACCGGCTAAGATGCCTGCACAGACTCAACCTTCACTGCAGTTTACGGAAACCATGCGTGGCTACTGCTCGGCCAAGGTCACGGATGATTATCACAGCGGGGATGAGCAGGGGCGTTTCGACGGATCGCGGTTTGAATTCACCCTGACGATTGCAACCGATGATATCGCGCAGGCGCTGGAGCAACCCGGACACAGGTTCTGCATGGTAGGCACAGTGTGCGCAAATGCCCTTTCGGCCCGACCCCTGACGGTGACCGAGGGTGTATTTCAGTTGCTGGTTAAAGACCCTGCAAACGTCGATACGCGGCGGATGATTTATCAGATGAAGATGGTTTCGAAAGAAGGCAGAACATTTTTCTTCGATGGCTTTAAGGTCATTCACGAGGGTCTGCCGAATAACCTCTGGCCGGAGACGACGACTCTTTATATCACCGTCTATGACGGAGAGAGCAGTTCTTCGCCTCTCTTCGGCAAAGGCATTCTCCGCATGGCGCCGGAAGATTTTCTGCATCAACTGACGACACTGCGCGTGTCGGATGCGGACCCGGCTGGCCAACTGGAGGCAACGGCGCGCTTCGGCCGGTTCTTCGCCGGCGTGTTATGGGACACCTACGGCGGCATCGTAACTCCGCCGCATTATTTGAAAGCCGATGCGCCGCCGCGCAAACAGCGCCCGCTGCGCGCGCCCGCGCCGGAGCTGCATTTCTTCAATACCGCGGACGGCGTTCAATTACGCTTCCTTCGTTACCGGGGCGGCAGCAAAGGGCCGGTTATTCTGACACACGGCATCGGCGTCTCAAGCTTGATTTTCCGCATTGACACCATCGAGACCAACTTGGTGGAGTTCCTGGTGGCGCGCGGCTTTGATGTGTGGGCGCTCGATTACCGCGGCAGCATCGAACTCGCGTCACACGCTCTTCAGTTCACGGCGGATGATGTAGCCGCGTATGACTATCCCGCGGCGGTAGAAAAAGTGAGAGAGCTTACAGGCGCGGCGAGCGTCCAAATGGTGGTCCACTGTTTCGGCTCGGTGAGCTTCTTTATGGCCATGCTCAAGGGATTGAAAGGAGTGCGCTCGGCGGTCTGCTCTCAGGTAGCAACCCATATGGTCACGGCGCCGCTCACTGAGCTCAAGTGCGGGCTTTACATTCCAGAGGTGCTCGACGCGCTCGGGGTGAAATCGCTGAACACTTACGTGACGAGCGCGGCGTGGTGGCAAGAAAAACTTGATGAAGCCGCCATGCGGTTTTACCCCATGCCGGAGGACCAACTCTGCACGAGTCCCGTCTGCCACCGGATCACGTTCATGTATTCCCAGGTCTTCGAGCACCAGCAGCTCAACGCCGCGACGCACGGCTCCCTGCACGAGACGTTTGGCGCTACAAACATTCGCGCTTTTGAGCATTTGTCGCGCATGGTGCGGACCGGGCACATCGTTACCGCGGAGGGCGCCAACGCGTATCTGCCGCACCTCGAGCGTCTGGCGATTCCAATTGCCTTCATCAGCGGCGGCGAAAACCGCTGCTTCCTGCCTGAAACCACCGAGATCACTTACAACCTGTTAAGCGAAAAAAATGGAAAGCATCTTTATACGCGAACCGTGATCCCTCATTACGGTCACGCGGATTCGATTCTCGGCAAAAACGCCGCGCTCGATGTTTATCCCGCCATTGCAGAACACCTCGAAGCAACGGCATGACCCGAATGAATGGAAGCGGTCCGCGCAACCAGAATAAAACCGCGAAAATAAAAAAGCCCCGGCGGCTGCAGTTGGCAACCGCCGGGGGCTTCCGGATGCTGATGGGATTAGCTTCCTCGCTACGTCCAGAGAACAGGCGCCCCAGCGCCTTTCGCCCCTCTGCGCTAGAGAGGGGATCCCACAAGCCAGCGCTAGCGAGCGCCTAAGCCTCAGCACCCTCGCTAAGTTTACAGTCCGTTGACATGAATCACCTCCTTTCTAGCGATGAGCCGATGATAAAAACGCGCAGGCGTCAAGTCAAGCAAAAAAACGGTAAAATAATCGTATGCGCAAAAGGTCTATTCCGTGCGTCCGCCGGACGGCCCGCTTGGTCCTCCTGCTCGCCGTAGGGCCCTGCCTCGTGATTCTTTGCGCGTCCTTGTCACCGTGCGGACTCGCCGCGTTTCCGCAGCAGGCCAAGCAAGCCGGCTCGCCAGAGAAATCTCCCAATGCGCTTATGGCGTCGGCCCAATCCGCGATCAAACAGCAGGATTATGCGGCGGCGCTCAAAGATTTGAAGCCGCTCATAACCTCCCATCCGGATTATGCCCCGGCCTGGTTCGATCTCGCGTACGCGTACACCGGTCTCAGCCAGAATGGCGAAGCGATAAGCGCCTATCAGAAAGCGATTGCCCTCGATCCAAAGCTATTTCAAGCGCGGCTGAACTTGGGCATTTTGCTGCTGAACATGAACCGCCCTGCCGATGCGCTACCGCAGTTGAAGGAAGCGGTAGCAATCCAACCGGGAGATGCGCAGGCGCATCGCCATGCCGGCCACGCCTACGAACTCACAGGAGATGCGGCCGCGGCCGGGAAAGAATTTCAGACGGCGGCGCGCCTCCAGCCCGGTTCAGCCCGCACGCTTCTCGATCTTGGCCAATTCGAGTTCAATCAAAAAGATTTTGCTGCGGCGCGTGACGCCTTCGAAAAAGCCGCCGCCCTGGACCCCAAGCTTCTTCAGGCGAAGCTGGGTGCGGCGCTCGCTCTGACGAACCTTAAGCAGGAGGCGGGCGCCGTTCCTTATTTCGAACAGTACTTAGCGGCAAACCCCGGCGATGTGAAGGCGCGCTACAGCCTTGCGTCGGTTGAGCGGTATCTTGGCAACGGCCAGGGGGCGCTTTCTAACCTCAAGCTGATCGAACAGAAGAACCCTTTGTTCCCTGGTTTAAATGCGTCCTTGGGGAGTGTCTATTCGTTGCTTCGGCAATATGCAGAGGCGGAAAAGTATTACCGCCAGGCCCTGGCGAGCGCGCCCGATGAAGCGGGTCTACACAGGGGGCTGGCTGATACCCTAATGCAGGAGAGGAACTACTCCGGCGCGGAATCCGAATTTCGCGCGGCTTTGAAACTGGACCCCCGCGACCGCGCCGCCGCAAGCGGGCTTGCCGCGAGCTTGTATTTTCAGAAGCGCTACGCCGAGGCTGTTCCGTTGCTACAACAGCTTGTTCAAGCGCCGCCGGCGGCCGCGACAAACTATTTCTTTCTGGCCGCAAGCTACGATCAGCTTCACGATCTGCGTCCGGCTATCGAGGCCTACCAGCAATTTCTTTCGCTGTCGCACGGGAGCTACCCCAATCAAGTCTGGCAGGCGCAGCAACGGATCAAATTACTCGAGCACGAATTAGAGAGATAGGCTTCTTATGTTACGGCTGATCCCTCAACGCTCATGGCGCCGCCAAGGTAAGCGCGAAGGTCCCAGGCCGCTAGACATTGAAATCCGGACTAGACAGGGCATCTCTTCGCGCCGGTTCCAGTTCGCCCTCACCGCGATAATGGCCTTATCATTTTTTCCGGGACTCAGCCAAGCGCGCCGTCAGGACAAAGCCGCGGACCTCGAGGCGCGCATCCAGCGCGAGTCGAATCCAGTGAAGAAAGCCAAACTGAAAATCCGTCTGGGCCAGCTCGATCTCGATCAGGCGACTCAGGCTTACGATCGTCAGGAGATATCGCAAGGACAGAAACTGTTGTCGGAATCCACTGCTGAAATGGGAGATGCCTGGACTTTGCTCAAGAGCACCGGACGCAACCCTGCCAAGAAGCCCGATGGTTTCATGCAACTGGAGATAGGATTGCGCGAAAGCACCCGCACGCTCACCGCGCTGCGCCGCAGGATTTTCTACCTCTACCGCGACCCGATCGATAGCGCCCTGAAAACGCTGAGCCAGATGCACTCTCAGGTGCTCGTGGGGCTTTTCCCGGGCGCGGCTCCCTCTTCCTCCAACCCAAACGCGGAGAAAGGAAAGGCCCCGGCGTATCAAAACCCGGGCAAAGGCGCGCCTCAGTGAAGAATACCCGACGTTTCCTGTTACTGTTGATTCCCGCCATCTTGGTAATGCCCGTGGTCAAGGCGCAGCAGAAGAGAGCGTCACTGTCGGAAAGTGAAACCGACAAGCTGCGGGACACGCAAGATCCGGGCGAGCGCATCAAGGTGTATCTGGACCTCATGCAAACCCGTCTCCTGACATTTGAGAATTACCGCAGCCGTCCGGTGGACCCGCAGTACAGGACGGGGAAGTGTCTTGGCGAAGTTCTGGGCCAGTATGTTGAGCTTGATGACGAGCTGAAGGATTGGATTCAGTTCCAGTACAATCGCGATGGAGATATGCGCGGGGGGCTTCGCGCCCTTCTCGATCGCGCTCCGCGCCAACTCGAAGAGCTCAAACATGCGCAGCAGACGCCGGACCCTTACACCCCGCGGTATTCGGAAAACCTTGCCAACGCGGTCGCTGACCTCGACGACACGCTCAGCGGAGCCACCGCGGCTTTCGGCGGCCAAGTCAAGAAATTCGGCGAGTTGAAACAGAACGAAAAAGAGGAGAAGAAAGCCACCCAAGCTGAAGCCAAGGAAGAGAAGAAGCGGATCAAGGAGGAGGAAAAGCTCCGTAAGCGGGAACAGAAAAGCCAGCATGACTCAGGCTCCGGCAACAACTGAACGTGAAAGGCCGCTACGCGATCCGGTCATTCCCAGGCGCAATGACTAAACCCATAAAATTTATGTCTTCGCAGCTCTCGCTGCCCTTCGATTTCGTGGCAAGCCCTGAGGAGCTTTTTGCGCGAGTTTACCGGCGGCTGCGCCCCGGCGCGGGCGTTGTCCAATTCGAGGTTGACTTCCGCGAATGGGCTCATCCGCGCAGCACTATTTGCAAGAAGAACGGAAGGTATAAGGTTGAAGTTTTCGACGTTCTCCGGGATGCGCCTTCCATTGTGATCGAGGCCCTGGCGGAAATCTTGATTATGGGGTACTACCGGAGAAAGCCTTCACGAGAGGCGCGGGCTTGCTACCTTGCGCATACCATGGCGCCTGCCATCCAGCAGCGTATTGATGCGGCGCGGCGCGCGCGAGGGTTTAAACACATGCGCCCCGCGCAAGGACGCCACCACGATCTTAATGCGATTTTCCGCTCGCTGAATCAGGAATTCTTTCAAGACGCGCTCAAACTTCGCCGAATCGGATGGAGCCGCAAAGCGTCCCAAACGATTCTGGGTCATCACGACCCGGCGCATGAAACCATCACCATCAACCGCGTTCTCGACCGCCCCGGCGTGCCCCGCGAAGTGGTCGAGTCGGTTGTCTACCACGAGATGCTTCACATCGTGTTTCCCATTGAGCGGGATCACCACCGCCGCGTCATCCATTCGGCGAAATTCCGGGCGTCAGAACGGAAATTTCCCGGCTATGCGGCGGCTCAGCGATTCTTTAAATCGGAAGGCTGGGCCGCCGGCTGACAAAAGCGGCGCTGGATTTGTTCGCGCTTGGGCCGGATTATTGCGGGACTGACGGCGCGTGGGACGCTTGCGGCGGAGCATTCTGCGGCGTCCGCGGCATGGTTAGCCATGAGAGCGCGAACGCGAGTAAAGTGAGCCCTACGACGACGGCGATAATCAGCAGCCGGAGACGCTTCGGTGGATGGTATTCCTCGTGGTCAGTCATTGAGCGGCAAAACAGATTCTCAGGAGCAGCGCATCAAAACCCCAGCGCGCTGAAATCTCACTGCGTTTCTTTCAGCCTTTGCAAGAAATGGGATCTCTGCTTGGGAGTGGAGCGCACGGGATTCGCGGGTTGCAGAAGAGCAAAGAGGGCTAGCGTGGCTTCACGCAATCCATCGATGCAATTCGGGCAGTCCCGGTCCAAGTGCTCCTGAACCTTTGCCGCGCCGGCGTCGCCAAGCGCACCCAGCAGAAACAATTCGTATGTGTTTTCTAAATGTCTGCAGTCCATGTTCCCATCAATGTATGCAATCGCTGCCGCACAAAACTGAGCGCGGCGCGCACGTGATCCCGCACTTTTCCCGGCGGTTCCTTCAGCGCCGCTGCGACTTCCACTTCTGTGAGGCCCTCATAAAGCACAAGGTCAAGGATCTGCCGTTGGGCCTTCGGTAATTGGGCGAGCGACCGGCTCACCAAGTCCAGCCGGCTCGAGAGCAAGTTTATTTCACGGGACTGCGGGAGCCAAGGCGGCACAAGATCTTCTCCTGCCGGGATTCCGAGGCTGGGCATTCGCAGGCCTTTGCGGCGCCGCTGGGCCGCGTCCCCCCGGGCGGTGACGAACAGCCACGCTTCCAGGCTCGCTCCAGCTAGTCCTTCGCGTTCCGCCCGTTTCCACAGCCGGAGGAACAGGCCTTCGAGCACGTTCTCCGCCTCGTCCGGCGAAGGGATAATCCGCTGGATCATCCCTCGCAGCGAGGGCGCCAGTTGGTCGAAGAGCGAGGCCATTGCCGCAGTGTCATGAGCCGCGAGGCGGGCAAGCAGATCGTCTTTCTTTATTTCGATTGGCATGAGTAAGGGCGCCCGCGCTGGTTCCTCTCCGGTCTCCCGGCCGCTTGTGCCACGCGCCTCCTAGAGCTGTTTATACTTCGCGGTCGCGCTTTGAGCAAGCGCGAAATGCGGCTGCCAGCGCGGATTATTCATGAATTTAAGGTTATAGCCAGGAGGGCGGGGTTTTAACCCCGCCGAAAGCTCGCATCTTTCTATATCCCTTGCCTTGCCGGATGAGCGGCTCATCCGGCAAGGCAAGAAAATTTAAGGCGCCTTTTAACAGCACGGTTAAAGCCGTGCCCCCTGACGCTCAAACCGAATTTCGTGAATACTCCAGGCTAGAGCCGCCGCCGCTTCGCGTGAGCAAGGCCATCAGCGGTAGTTTGCCAGCTATAGCCTTAACGCTAGTGTTGCGTCCGGAAATTGCGATGACTTATTCGGCGCGCGTTCTTTCATTGTAGCGCCGGGCTTTACGCCCGGCATGCCGCCCTAAAGGGCGGCGCACCAAGTAAGCATATTTGAAAAACGCAACACTGGCCTTCATTCAGCCCCCCCACGCTCGTCTGTTGCAGCGGGCTTTTCGAGTTTAGCCCACAGCGGGTAATTAAGTCCGGCCAGGCGATTGATGACGATGGCCTGCAGGACGAGCAAGACCACGGCAGCCTCAATCACGACAAGATAAAAAGGCCGCGTCACGATTCCAAGCGAAATGATCAGCGTGGTGGCGGCGGCGGGAGGATGCGCGGCCTTGAGCAAGATCATGAGCGACCCGGTCAGGGCCAGCGAAAGCGCTGCGGCCAGAATGCGCGCGCCGCTCACGCCCGCCACCGTAGCCGCCGGCGAATGATGAAGGGAGACCATCCACAACGACGCGTACCCGCAGACGATTCCGATCGCATGGCCATAGATCGTGTGCCGCGGAGAAGCGGTCGGGGCCAACGGTGTATAGAAAAGCAGCACCGCCGTGGGGCCAAGAGAAGGGAAGATGAACGGCGTATGGGAGAGCATCGCGATGCCAGACATGATCGCGATGGCAATAAAGCCGTTGATAAACATGAACAGCGCCCACATGGGGCGTTCGGGAAATCGCTGCAGCAGGCGGGTGAGGCGGAAGCGCGCCAGCAGCCCCGCAACCACTTCCGGCTTGAGCAGCTCCAGTTGGGGGCGCTGCTTCGGTCTTTCTGTTTTGGAGGAGTTCGAGCTCATCATTGACCCTGTTGGCGGCGTTCTCCGGCTAAACTACCTCCGCGGCCAAGGCATCCCACCCGAGTTGCTGATTCACATTGCGGGTTTGGAGCCGGTAAGCGCCGTCGAGGCCGGTTTTGAGGCGCTCGATGCCTTCGAGCCTCAGCCTCGCGGCCCAGATCTTCAGGCGCGGCGCCAAGTCGAGATTGACGATCCCCTCATCGGAGGAGCTTTCGAGAATCCGCAGCATGTCGTGCAGCAAGGAGTAGCCGATCCTCAGCGTGGCTTCGAGCTCGAAGCGATGTTCGGAGAGCGCCTTGGTGGAATCGAACAGGGCTTTCCAATCCGCCGGCGTCATCGACTGAAGGTCTTTCGAGGCGACGCCATTCAGGAAGCCGGTCCAGGGCTCGCGGCGGGATTGGTACGCCGCGAGGTCAAAACCCTTCGCTGCGGCAACGCTGCCTTCCGTCACCCGGCTAGCGAGCTCGAGTCCGGCGGCGGGAATCCGCTTCTCAGTTTCAAGCAGATGTTTGATTACGGCGCCTTCGACCGGCGCAAACGCAACACGGCGGCAGCGCGACCGTATGGTGGGGCGAAGTTCATTGGGATTCGGGCAGACCAGGATGATGGTGGTCGTGCCGGGCGGCTCTTCCATTACTTTGAGCAACAGGTCGGCCGCTTGCCAATGGATGGTCTGCGCCTGATCGATGATGAACACGCGGCGCGGAAGCTCAAACGGCCGCGTGTAGGCAACGGTCCGCATCAGGCGAATTTGATCGGTCAGGATAAAGCGCGTGATGGGCGCAATTAATTGGACGTCAAAATAAAGCAGGCCCTCCACCCGCCGCGCCGCGTCTTTCATCTCGCGGCGCTTTTCTAAATCCAGGCGCGAAAGCTCAAGCATCTCCGCTGATTTCACGCAGCGCGCGCATTCACCGCAGAAATCATCTTTCAGGCGTTCGCAGTTGAGCGCCTTCGCCATCATCGCGGCCAGCGTCCGCTTACCCACGCCCTCGGGCCCCGCGAAAAGCAGCGAGCCCGGCGCCGCGTCGCGCGCGAGCATCTCCCGCACACTGGCGACGGCAGACGGATTGCCGAGGAATGTTTCAAATCCCATAGTAGAAAATCCGTGATGAGTTAAAGGTGACAGTTAAGATTTAAAGAATCGCCGATGGTCCCGCGGCCCCGTTTTTTTGCTTTTGGCTTCGACGGAGCGTAAGCCGGAAGCCGCGCCAAAAATACTTCTACCAGACGGCGTACTTCCGCTTGTACTTCGCCCACCGGACCGTCAGCGCGCACGATTTTAACGCGGCCGGGGTCACGCCGCGCAATTGCGAGATAGCCCCTCCGCACGCCGGCCTGGAATCGCAATCCGGCGTTCTCGAAGCGCCGGTGTTTTCCATCGCCGCTGCGTCCGCGAGACCGTTTTCCAGCGACCTGCGGCGGCGCGTCCAGAATAAGAGTCAGGCCGGGCTGAGTCGAACCGCAAATAAGCTCGTCCAGCAGGCGCACCGGACGATCACCCAGTTTCCGCCCATACCCCTGATAGGCAAAACTGGCGTCGTTAAACCGGTCGCTCAGCACAAGCTCACCGCGCGCGAGGGCCGGGCGCACCACTTCTTCGAGATGCTGATGGCGCGCGGCGTACATCAGCAGAAGCTCGGCCATTGGCGTGAGTTTGCGATTGGCGGAAGCCAGCAAAACACCGCGGATTTGCTCGCCCGCGCGCGTACCGCCAGGCTCGCGCGTGATCAGCGGATGATAACCCCTCCTGCGGAGCCATGCCGCAAGCAGACGCAATTGGGTGCTTTTGCCCGTCCCGTCAATTCCTTCGAGCGTAATAAAAATGCCGCGTCCCTTCAACCAGTTCTCATTTCCACGGATGCAGCCGCCGTTGTGCAAGTGTCGTGTGACCGAAGTTCATTGAATAAGCCAGCTCCACAGGAGCGGCAGAATATGGCCCACGGCGCAAGCCGTGGGTTCGCAAAGCGTCCCTCTCTCCCCCTGCCCCTCTCCTGCCTGCGCGGGAGAGGGGCGCCGAAGGCGGGGTGAGGGCCTATTGATCCCAGGGCTTCCGCCCTGGGCTACATTCTTCCGCCCCTGACGGGGCTCTGAAGCCGGCCCCTGGAAACAGGGAAACTTCATCAACGAACTTCGGTGACATAACACTGGGATGATGAGGATGCCGCGGCTACGATACCTTCCGCGCCATGACGACGCGCGGAATGCCGGCTAAATCCGGCCGGGCTTCAATTCCAGTCCAGCCTGGATCAAGCAATCCTATCACCGCTTCGCGCTGACTATATCCGATTTCCACCACCAGATGGCCGCCCGGCTTGAGCAATCGCTGGGCTTGTGGAAACAGGCGGCGATAAACCTCGTCTCCCCGTTCAAGACCGCCCCAGGCGAGGCGCGGCTCAAACTCCTTAACTTCGCGCTGCACCTGGTCCAATTCTCCGGCGCCGACATAGGGCGGGTTCGAAACTACAAAATCGAACGCGCCACTCTCCGGCGGCGCCAGAAAAATTGCGAGCAGATCGCTTTCCTGGAACCGCACCCGGCTTGCCATGCCAAGCCGAGCCGCATTCTTTTCCGCCACGCGAAGGGCGGCAGGCGAAATGTCTACGGCGTCAATCTGCGCGTGCGGTAATTCCAAAGCGAGCGCGAGGGCAATACAACCGGACCCTGTGCCCACGTCCACGATGCGCGGCGTGGCATCACGGGCAGCGCCCTGTTGCTTCACAAGTTCCAAAACAGACTCTACCACGTGCTCAGTTTCAGGCCGTGGGATGAGCACGTCCGGCGTAAGCTCAAAATCCAGCCCCCAAAATTCCTGATGCCCGGTAATGTACTGAGTGGGTTTCCCGGTGAGACGTTCGCAAATAAGGCCGAAGTATCGCTCAGTAACATCGGGCGTAAGCTCGCGTTCGGGGTGAGTATGAAGTTCGCCACGGTCGCAATCAAGAACGTGCATCAGCAGCAACTCGGCGGAAAGCTGTGGTGAAGGCACGCCGCCCCCGGCGAGCTTCGCAAGGCCGTTCGCTAACACTTCATGCAGCAACATCGGGCTCGTTTCCAGACGAGGCTCGCTTCAGTTTTTCGGTTTGATAGTAAGTGATGAGGGCTTCAATGATTTCGCCGAGTTTGCCCTCCATCACGCGGTCAAGCTGGTGAAGCGTAAGACCAACGCGATGGTCGGTGACACGGTTTTGAGGGAAGTTGTAGGTGCGTATCTTTTCGCTGCGGTCTCCACTGCCGATCTGCGAGCGGCGCTCTTCGAGAATCTGCTGCTGCTGTTGCTGCAGCTTCAATTCATACAGGCGCGACCGCAGCACGCGCTCGGCTTTGGCGCGGTTCTTGATTTGCGATTTCTCGTCCTGGCAGGAGACGACCATGCCGGTGGGAAGGTGCGTGATACGCACGGCGGAATACGTTGTGTTTACCGACTGGCCGCCGGGGCCGGAAGAGCAAAACGTGTCAATGCGGATGTCCTTGGGGTCGATTTGAATCTCTACCTCGTCCGCTTCGGGCAGCACCGCGACGGTAATGGCGGAAGTGTGGATGCGTCCTTGTTGCTCCGTCGCCGGAACGCGCTGTACACGATGCACGCCGCTTTCGTACTTGAGCTTGCTGTAAACCTTCTGCCCCTCAATAATCGCGATCACTTCCTTAAGCCCGCCTACGCTGGAAACGCTTGTCGAAAGCACCTCCACGCGCCATCCCTGCGTTTCGGCGTAGCGGCTGTACATACGGAAGATTTCCTGGGCAAAAAGCGTGGCTTCGTCGCCGCCCGTCCCGGCCCGAATTTCGAGCACAATATTTCTTTCGTCGTTCGGGTCGCGTGGGAGAAGCAGCGTCTTTAGCGCGGCTTCAATTTCCGTCACCTGCTTTTCCAGCTTCTCAACTTCTTCCTGCGCCATCTCCTTCATGGCCGGGTCGGAGGCCGAGTCCTCCAGCAACGACCGGGTTTGCTTAAGGTCCTTTTCCGCCCCTTTCCATTGCCGGTACGTCTCGACCACCTCACGCAACTCGGCGTGCTTCTTCGCGGTCTTCTGGTAAAGAGACGGGTCCGCAAGCGTGCGCGGGTCACTCAACTGCGCGGTGAGGTCCTCGTATTTCGCCTCAATCTCGTCGAGTTTTTGTAAGAAGTGCATGGTGAAATATTAGAAACGTTGATTCTAAAGACTCGCTAGGCTTCGTTCCGTAAATTCTGTGTATTTTCCCCTTCCTTCCGGTCATTTTCTAATCTTTGAGAGCCGCCTGCCGTGGTAGCGCAGGGTTCATACTTTAACCCTGCGGCTTTTTGGCGGTCCGAACGAAAAGCCGCAGCGTTTGAAAAACGAACGCTGCGCTACAAAGATTAGAAACGTTGATTCTAAAGACTCGTTAGGCTTCGTTCCGTAAATTCTGTGTATTTTCCCCTTCGTTCCGGCCAATTTCTAATCTTTGGGAGCCGCCTGCCGTGGTAGCGCAGGGTTCGTACTTTAACCCTGTGGCATTTTTGTCTGGACCTGCGAAAAGCCGCAGAGTTTTAACCACAAAACTCTGCGCTACCAAAAATTAGAAACGTTGATTCTAAAGGGTTGCTAGGCTTCGTTCCGCGAATTTTATGCTTTCATCCCTGCTTTTGTCGCCCAGTTTCTAATCTTTCGGTCTCGCCGCGCCTTGGCTGTCTACTGCCTTTCGCCTCACGCGATCACCATTTCGCCGCCGTGCTTCTTCTCCAGCTCCATTGCGGCTTCGAGGGAGCGGATGGCGGTTTCGAGCTGGCTGTCATCCGGCTCGCGGGTGGTGACGCGCTGGAGCCAGAGCCCTGGTTGCGAAGCCATGCGCCAAACCCAACCTTTTGATCTCGCAGCATATCGGATGAATTCGTACGAGATGCCGGCAATCACGGGCAGCAGGAGAATCCTGACAATCAGCTTCCACGCGAACGACTGGAAGGGCAGAAACAGGTAAACGATCAGCGCAATCACCATGACCACCAGCAGAAAGCTGGTGCCGCAGCGCGGATGAAAACGTGTGGCCTTGCGGGCGTTTTCAAGATCCACTTGCCCACGATTCTTCTCGAAGGCCCATACCACCTTGTGCTCCGCGCCATGATACTCAAAGACGCGCTTGATCTCTTTCATCTGAGCAAGCGCGAAAAGAAACGCCAGGAACAAGACCATGCGGATGACGCCATCCACAAAATTAAACGCGATAAAGTTGTGCATGACGGCATAATGCCGCTGGAGGACCGTGGCCGCGTAGAGCGGCAGAAACTTATAGAAGGCAATGAAAAACACCAGCGAAAAAATCACATTCAGCGCCAGCAGCCAGTTGCTGAACTCCGCCTTTTTCTTGGACGGCGCCGCAGCCTCGCTGGCGGACTGGCCCGGTCTTTCCTCGTCCATCGCTTCCTGCGCCGAATAGCGCAGCGCCCGAATGCCCAGCACCATCGCCTGGCCCAGCACCCCCAAGCCGCGAAGCAAAGGATATCTGAGCCACGGGCGCCTTTCAGAGGGCCGGTCGAGATGCTCCTGCATCACGGCCATTGAGCCGGACATCTTCCGCACCGCAACGGCCCACGAATGCGGCGAGCGCATCATTACGCCCTCAATCACCGC
>JBOGJY010000454.1:0-16055 GCA_050745325.1 Terriglobia bacterium | reverse complement strand
CGGCGGACGCGCGCAGCCCGTGATGGCGCGCCTGATTGAATCCGGCAAACTCACGCTCAAGGATGTCAAGGAAGCCGGGAAAGCTCTGCGCGAGCTGGAGAAAAAGTAGAGGCGGCTTTAGAGTCTGCGTGGCAACTTTTCGGGAAGCCGCGTAGCGCCGCCCTTCAGGGCGGCAAATGCAAGAAAACGGGTGTGCCGGGCTGAAGCCCGGCGCTACAAATGCGGGTTGTCACACAGACTTTGAAGCCCACTGGTCTATTGCATTGGGGCGGCACGGCTAAAGCCATGCCCTGATACAAACCCTGATGCGAGCATTATGGGCAATAACCTACCTCGTAGCGCCGCCGTCCCGGCGGCATGGGCTGGCAAGGCGCCGGCGCTACGTTTCTTCTGCGCGATTGCGTGTCTGGTTGCCTTTGCCCTGGCAGAGGTAGCGCCGAGTTTCGCATTGCAGAAACCCTGCGGCTCTTTGGTGGTCCGGGCAAAAATGCCGCAGAGTTTTAAATACAAAACTCTGCGCTACCGGGCGCCTTCCGCGGAGCGCCGCTACAGAAAATAGCGTCACTAACTTGCAGGAGCGTATTATTTTTTGACTGCGATGGCCGAAATTTCAATCTTGGCGCCGTTGACTAGAGCCGCCACTTGAACGGTAGTGCGCGTGGGCTTCGGATTCGGGAAAAAGGTGGTATAGACCTTATTCATGGCGGCAAAATCATGAACGTCCGACAGGTAAACATTCACGGCTACGACGTCGTTCATTCCGAAACCGGCCTGTGTGACTAACTTGTGAATGGTCTCAAGCGCCGCGCGAGTTTGATCGCCGATTCCGCTTTCCAGCTTGCCATTGCGATCCGTTCCCTGCGTTCCTGAAATGTACAACGAGTTTCCCACGACGATTGCGTCGCTGAATGGCAAGGCTTGCGTTGTTCCCGGGAGGTTCACGGCGCGCCGCCCTTGCGCGTAGCAACCCGTTGAGGCAAAGTAACAAATCACTACAAAAAACACCGTTGAAACCGTTACAGACCTGCAATATCCAAGTTTCTGCATTCTGCTTCTCTCCTTTGACTTCCAGATTCCATTCTACCTTTTATATTTTGCGACGCTTATCGTTGCGGCGGTGTGGGGTGGCGCATACATGGCGTACTGTGCCATGTATGCGAACAACGAGCGTCGCACACATCGCAAAAAGCGTGATGTATGCGCCACCCGGGTATCGCTTATCGAGAGAGTCGTACCGCCGTGAATCATTCCTGAGAAAGCGAGCGTGGGTAGTCATCTGCCGTGGCCCGGCTCATATCCGATGGCGCCGGCGTATGGTAATACTGTTTGCGCGCCTTTTGCCATTCCACCGCGCTGAGGCCATAGGGATCAAACACAATCGCGCCGGCACGGACCGTCATTTGAGTGATCAGCTTCTCGGCGCCATCTTGCCGGGCGTACCCGTCATCTATATAACTGAAATGGCCATGCAGTAATTGGAGGACGGCAATGTCCGCCACTGATCCTACCGAGAGCGTGCCTAAATCCGTCCGGTGAATCTCGCGCGCCGGATTCACTGTGGTTTCCTGGATGACGTCCTGAAGCGTTTCGCCCATCGCCAGGAACTTGGACATCACGGTGTTGAGGCTCATTGCCAGTTGCACGATACTGCCATCGTGAAGGTCCGTAGAGATCGAGTCCGGGAGAAATCCCTGCTGAATGGCGGGCATCGCATTGCGAAACCAGAAGCTGGCGCCACCGTGGCCAACGTCAAAGATCACGCCTCTCTTCCGCGCCTCCCACATGATAGGGTTGACCTTGCCATTCGGCAGAATGATGGGAAATTGTTGAGCAAAGACGTGGGTATGAATATCCCCGGGCCGCATCTTCTTCAGGATCAGATCGGAATATGGGCGGCCCGGACGCGGGAAGAAATCGACCATGATCGGTACTCCCGCCATGCGCCCGCAGGCTTCGGCCCGGTCAACGCCCTCCCAGGGCTGGTGCTCTCCGTCCCAGGGCTTCTCGGTCCAGTAGTGGGCCGTCTTAACACCCACAATGATGTTGCGGTATTTGCGGATGGTCGCAGCGCACAACTCAGGTTTCATCTGGTCCACATCCTGCTCGAGGCCGCCGCTCATTCCATCGGCCACGATATTGAGCCATGCCAAAACTCTGACCTGCGAATGGTCAATCACTTCCTCCTTTTCGGCTAGAAACGTGTCGGAGCCGGAGGTTCCTGCGTCCACGGCCGTAGTTACGCCGGATTGCAGCATCAGGTCCGCCATGATTTTGTAAGGCTTGATGTGGGAGCGGGCGTCCGGCGAGAACCAATTGACGGGCGCGCCTCCCTCCCCGATATGGACGTGGATATCAATCAGTCCGGGTGTGACATACAGGCCGTGTACGTCGACCACTTTCCCAGCCTCACGGTCAGGAAGGTCAGCCTCCACGGCAGCGATTTTGCCACCCTTCACGGCCACGTCCATGATGCGGTCAAGATGATTGGCCGGGTCAATAACATGGCCACCTTTCAATAGGAGATCGTAGCGGGGCGATTGTGCGCACATTGGGATTGCCATAGCCAAAGTTAACGCCATCCACCCAAAAAACGCCAGAAATCTTCTTTTATTGTTTATCAGGCGAAACCCCCAATTTCGAATTTTCAGGTTGTTCTGATAGCAAAGCCAGTGACCGGGTGGCGCAAGGCGCGACGCCGTGCGCCGCGTCTGCGAGACGGGAGCGCAATTCTGGCGCACACACCGCACAAAGCGTGGCGTATGCGGTCAACAGGGGATCACTTTAAAGCAGGCCGTTCTCACGGCGATTCGGATTAATGTGCGCCAGCCTCGCTTAGATCGACCCGAGCTCCCACGCGGAACTCTGGAACGATGAACTCCGTAAAGCCGTCCTCCTCAACCGGCTTAAGTGACACCCAACTCCCACGCTCCGGGGTTTCATAGCGGATCCCAGAATATGAGCCCTTTACCCGCGCTTGCACGCGAATGGGATCGCCGGAATAATTCACAAGATTAAGGCGAACAGCGGACCCGCCGTCCACCCGATAGGCGGCGGCGAGAGTAGTTAAAGCATTCCAAAGGGTCAACTCCCGCTCCGGACCGCTCAATAGCCGCCAAACATCCCTTGCGAAAGCTTCAGGGCCGGTGATGGGTCCTGCAATTTCCACAACCTTTCCCTTTCCTGTAAGGTAAACCGCGGCGTCTTCATTCTTGGAGACAGACCGTAAGGAACTCCACGGATATTTTCCTGGCTGCCCCACTAGAACCGCCGTTCCGCCGTTCGTGGCAAAGCGCTCCACGGTCTGCGCCGAGCCGCCGTCGAGCGGGCCAAAAACCACAATCAAGGCCATGCCATTCAACCGTCCGGACGCCAATGCGGCAGGCGTAATTACATCGAATGGAATATTGTGGCGAGCCATGAGGTTGACCCCTTCGTAGGAGGCGCCATAATCATTCGTGATGACGCCCACGTTACTCAAAAGATGGACGGGCGGGTTCACAGCGGTAGGCTCATAAAAGCGTATGTACCGCTGGATGCCTCTCCACACCTTCCATCCCTGTGGGTTTTCCTGGGCCAAATCCTTTTGGAGGTTCTTGTGCAAAGGCAGAATAAGGTCAGCGTGAAAGCTGGCAGCCTCCGCAATCGCCAGTTCATAATCCACCGCCGGAGGACCGTATCGCTGTTCTGTGGGATCGATAAGGTTCCAATTGAAATCGACGAGCGGCGTTTCGTCAGGATGGTAAACCCGCTCAAAACGGATAAGGGCCACGTTGGAGTCGATCCAAGGCTGTTGAGTGGGACTCGAGACTTCCAGAACCCCGTCCTTCCCCACCACCATCGCTCCCCTCATCTGTGGTTGCTTACCGCCGGGCTCGAGTAACCGCACGGCAAGCGCCGGATAAGCCGCTCTCAAACCCTTAATCAACGCATCCAGGGAGGGCGCCCCGGCCCGGTGGCCCAGGTCTTCGGGAACAGGCCCGGTCCCTGGGGCCGCCACGATGATTCCCGCCAAGCCGTCCCTCTCGTTCGCGCGAGCGGCGGCGGCCGCCTGCGCAGGAGTAACCTCCGCGTAGACACGATAGCCTTGGCGCCTCGCGGCCTGGAGTAGAGAGTCATGAGCCGCCGTCCACGTGATCACAAGATTTCGGACGCCGAGCGCCTTGGCCGGAGGGATTGAAGGCTCGGTCCAGCGTATGAACACATGGGCGCCTGCGGAGGGCGGGACGAGCGAGGCGATAACTAAAAGAACTACTCGTAGGTTGCGCATAAACAATCAGGCTTATGGGTTCCCTCCTTGTGATTGATGGAGCAGAATCTTGGGTCCCGTTGAGGCGGCTTTGGTTTGCCCCGTTGGAGAAACCCAGATGGCCGCGACATCAGAAAGCTTGCGTACGAGTTGTGCCCCAGCCTCTGGACCCATCAGATATAGAGTGGTGGAAAGGCCATCCGTGGCCGTCGCCGTCTTCGCCACGACGCTTACGGCAAAGCTGCTGCGCGCAGGTTGGCCAGTGATTGGGTCAATAAGATGCCCGAACTCGCCCGCATCCATAAGGCTTTGCTTCTCCTGTTCAGAGGTGGAAACACTGTCATCGCGCAGAATAACTTCCGGCCTAACCCGGCCCGAAGGATCGCGCAGGCGAATGCTCCAGCCCGCGCGGCCGGGGGGGGCGCCCATGCCGTAGAGCGTGCTTCCTCCCGCGTTGATGAGCGCGTTGTGAATATTCCGGGACCGTAAAACTTCCACAGCGCGATCCACAGCGTAGCCTTTTGCTATCGAACCAAGATCAATGCGCAGGCAAGGCGAATGGAACTCTATCCAGCCGGTTGGGATCAATTGCACTTTCCGGTAGCCCACGCAGCTCCGTAGTTTGTTGATCCTCACGGCAGAGGGAATCGCTCCGCTGCGCATAGCTGACTTCCACGCATCCACCAGCGGCGCTACGGTCACGTCGTATTTGCCATCGGACTCCTTCGAATAGACCAATGAATCTTGGATCACTCGAAAGAGGTCCAGCGGCACGCGCACGGCATGAAAATGAGCGCCACGATCCAGGCGGCTCAGGTCACTCTGCGCATCATAGTTGCTCATCATGTGATCGAGAGCAGCGATCGCCTTAAACGCCGCGTCAATCGCCTGCGAAGCGCGATCTATCGAGGGCGAATAGGCCGCAATCTCGTAGACCGTGCCCATCGAGTACTGTTTCTTATAAACAAATTGGCCCTTCGGGGAGGAGAAAGCGGCCACCGTGACGTGAAACAAAAAGAGAGCCAGCAATCCGCCTATGATCCTACCCCAACGCATAGACCATCCCTTGCGAATCAGCCACGTACATAACGTTTCCGTTCAGGACGGGGCAGGATTGGGCTGATCCGCCCAGTCCTGCCCGCCAGATTCTTTTTCCGGTCTGAACATCCAAGGCGTGGATTCCACCTCCGCGGCCCTGAATACAAACGATCTGGCCGGCAATCACGGGGGGCGCCGTAATGGCGCCGCCTAGCCGCGTCTTCCAGTTGAGCCGCCCGCTTGGAATGTCCAAGGCATATAGAAAACCATCCTTGCCGCCAACCACAACCGTATTCCCGTTAGCGGCGGGAGAGGAGGCAATCCCCAGGCCCGTGGCATACTTCCATTGAATTTTTCCGGTAGCCGGGTGGATGGCGTAAAGTGAAAAATCCTCTGACCCAATCAGGACTGCTCCTCCGGCCAAGGCCGGCGAGGAGTCAATGCCGGCGCCCGTTTCTGCGGCCCACACCACCTTGCCGGAGCCCGCATCGAGGCAGTAGACCTTGGCGTTGCTGCAGCCGAAGTACAAGCGGTTTTCGGTGGCGTAAGCGGTTGAGTAAACACGCGCGCCCGGTTCGAATATCCAGCGTGGTTTTCCGGTTGAGATGTCCAGCGCGTAGAAACGCCCGTCCGCCGAGCCCACAAAGACAGCGCCGCCACGGGTTACTGGCGACGCCCATACTTCCGCGCCGGTAGGCGCTTCCCAAAGCTGCCGTCCCTTCGCGCGCTCAAGAGCAAAAACGCTGCCCGAGTCGTTGCCGAACAGGACGGCGTTTCCACGAATGGAGGGGGTACAGTGAATGCCTCCAGCGGTTTGGAACTTCCATACCTCTTGCCCGGTGTGAACCTCAATCGCGTGAAGCGCGCCGTCGAGTGAAGCCACATATAACAGATCATCCGCGAGAATAGGCGAGCTTCGAACCGAGCCGTCCAGGCGAAGTTTCCACAACACTTTGCTGGGCGCCTGCATGGACCATTGACCGTATCCGCCGCTGCGCCGGTTATCACGGAGCAAAGTAACCCAGGGGTTGTTTAGCGCCTCCTGCATGAGATTCCGGTTATCCCATCTCCAGTTTACGATGATCGATCTTGGCTGCTTCCCAAACACCGAGTCCTAGCCTTCCCGCCGCCTCAATGTGCGCCGGTTGGCGGAAAAACAGGTTCTTGTGCGGGTTGTGAAAAAACTCCTCTTCGTTGCCGGTGATGTTAGCCGGGTCGCGGTCCCAAAGAGAAATCGCTCCTTCCTGTTGCCTCTTCGCCGTGATCGAGGCAAGCTCGATCGTGTCAACGGCCACGGGGTCAGTCCCAGCAAGCAAAATGCCCGGCTGAGCGATGTATTGTTGAACCTGGGTCAGCGGACCTCCGTGCCATACCTGGCGCATTCCGTCCATGATGTGCAGCACCGCCTTCGAGCGCATAGGCTCAACCGAGCACATCAAGCCGATGAGCGGGTCCGTGAACGTGACCGGCGCGCGATGCGAGCGAGCCACGTTATTGAAGGAGCCGTATCCCAGGTTTTTCAGGCAGCCCGTAACGCCAGCCGCCGAATGGTCTTTCATCGTCGGAATATTCACAATCTTCGTAACCTCATGGGAGACCACGCGGGCAAGGTAAGACCTTGTCTCCCACTCGCCAAAGAAACAAGCCTGGCAGTACACGTTCATGTCATAGCCGGAGAGGTCAAATGCGCGATGCTCAATTCCGTCAATCCGGATCCCCACAGGCAGCAACGCATGGTAGCTCCCAAGCTGGATTTCGTTCGAATAGCGATCGTAAATCAGGATATTCTTCTCTGGAACACCGGCGGACCTGATTCCCCGGATTACTTCGCGGACGATCTCTGGCGAAGAGCAGCAAGCGGGCGCCCCTGATGAATTAATCTTGATGCCAACGGCGTCCTCGGGCGTCACGAATCGAGCCCACGCGGCGCGCGGCGAGTTTTCGCCCGTAAGCTCCCTTAGCGCGCGGTCAATCATGCGCTTGACCACGGGCTGCGAGACGTGGTTTTGCTGGATGGCTTTCGCGTCGCGCACTTCAACCACGCGGCCCGGGAAAAGACCGGGCATTCCAAGGGCCGACCTCTTATAGTCCGGCAGGCCGTGCCGGACTATAGGTGGCGGCTCCGGCAGCTTCACATCCGCATCGCCTTTGCCGATGGCTTCACTAAGAACAAGGCCCGCGCTTCCTGCGACGGCATTGGTTACGAACGTTCGACGATTCACATGATCCCTTCCTCCGCGCTCCCGGTCTTACGAAAAGGGGCTTTTCAAGAAACTCTCAACCGGCGTGCGCGCGAAGCAAACCGGCCAGCGTTTGGGCGATGATCTTGTCTTCTCCCGGTTGAAGCATAAACGAGTTCATCTCGAGCCCGTTTTCACTTGTGCCAAGGATGATCGACGGGTTCGAGTTCTTAAGGGCGGTAAACGCCTGCTGGGGCGTCAGAGAGATTTTCCGGGGATCCCAGTTGATCTGCATGGACGGGACATGATTGGCGACATCGGGCACGTAGTATGCCGTGCTCACCCCCGGGACTTTCGTGATCTGGCGGCTGATCGCATCAAGCCGGCGCCACCATTCTTGCGTCAAAGCTTCATGATCGACATTGAGGAAGAGCTCCACGGCCTTGACCATTCCAACGATTTCTTCTTTGCCCACCTTCTGGCCGCGTCCAATGGTGTCTTCGTAGGGGCTGTTATTCAGTAAAGCATAATGGATTAAGTCTTCCCGCCCGAGCAGCAGGCCCGCACACTGAGGACCACGCATCGCCTTCCCGCCGCTGAAAGCCACAAGGTCGTAGCCCATGTTGACGTAGTCCCAGAGGTGAGAGACCGGAGGCGTGTCCGCCGCGGCGTCATTAAAGCACGGAAGGCGCCGCTGCATCGCAAGCTTCACCCATTCATCCACTTTGATCTGCCCGGCAGCGTTCGCAAAATTGGTGAAGTGCATCATGGCTGTCCGGGGGGAAACAGCCTTATACACGTCGTCTCTAGTCTCAACCTCCACCAACTTCACACCCGTGGCGCGGATCTGATGATCAAAGGCATAGCGATGGGCCTTTTGAATGATTACTTCGGACTTCATTCCTGTGAGGTCCGGCAATCGCTTGATGAGCTCATCATTGTCACCGGTGAGTACGCCAGCATAGCCACACGTCATGGCTCCCGCCGCGCCGGAGGTAACCAGCCCCGTAAAGCCCTTTGGCAGTTTCAGCATTTGGGCCAGCCGCTTTCCCGCGGCAACTTCCAATGCCGGGATGCTGACGTAGTGGCGCGCCGCATCAGCCATTACCTGCTCGACTTCAGGAGGGATCAATGAGCCGCCCAGCATGGTCATGGTTCCCTGTCCGTTAATTACCGGCGTGACTCCCAATTCCATATAGACATTCCCGGTTGCCCCCAACCCGGTGATCTTTCCCGGCTCGCCGAACGCAAAACTCCCGGCGCCTTTCGCTTGGGCGGCCGCCATCAACTTTCTTCCACCCAACGCAGTTCCTGCAAGCACACCCACCCCGCCCGTTAAGCCACTTAGGAACGAGCGGCGATTCCGTTGTCTTTTGGGTTCCATTGTCTACTCCTTCAGTAAGCGTTAAGGGTTTGCTCACAAATAACATGAACAAGAGGTAGCGCAGAGTTTTGTTGTTAAAACTCTGCGGCTTTTCGTTGGGACCGCTAAAATGCCGCAGAGTTTCAAAAGCAAAACTCTGCGCTACCCATCGCGCGATAAACGTTCAAGATATAAATCAACCCCTTGTGGAGAATCAACGGCGTGATCGTCTGCTTACCGGTCGCCGGATGTCCGTTCTCATCCATCTTACCCAAAGCCGCTGCTCTTGCGCGTAGAACTTAAGGAGAAATTTCGCTTGACGTGCGCGCTTGCAGAGATGACATTTGAGTTGGCTGCGGTTGTAGCGGCGGCGTCCCCGCCGCTGGACCAGCAACCCTTGTGTCCGGGAGGAGTCGAGCGCAAATGCGTTGGGTCCGGTTTATGAAGGATTGCGGGGCTGGCATGGTTGCCAGAAAACGCAGCAGCGGGCGTTTCCATCTGATACCCATTTGCCTGGCGCTGAGTATTTCTGCGGTTTTTAGTTCAGGGATCGCGCAGGGCCCGCCTTCGGGCGCCTCAGTCTCCGTGCCTACTTTCACGAGATCATTCACCGTGGCGGGCAAACCGTCCCGGTACACAGTGGCTGGCAGGAGTCCCGAGCTGGGTGGGACAACAACGATATCGACGGTGCTCGTCCCAGTGGCCCTCATTTTTGACGGGTATACGGATAAGGCGGGAAAGAAGTTGGTCATTAGCGCAGCCCCTGACGTGCCGAAGGTAGTCCATTCACCGATTTTCCAAAAATACGCATTTGCGACCGGCGCCACCCAATACGGCGATGCTGTGCAGCGCGCCGAATTTTACCAAGAGGCCGTCCGAAAGGACTGGCATACGCTGCTCAGCCAACCTCGAGTAACACCTGCCCTGCGAATCGAAATCCCAGCGGCCGATGGATACGTCCTGACCTCGAAACGAACTGGGCGTTCGCTGGCGGTAGTCGATCTTGAGTTTGTTCAGACGGAACTGTTCAAAGGTCTTTCGAAAACGCGCGTCAGCCCGGATGAACTCATCATCGCTCTCACTAAAAACGTTGATTTCTACCAACTGGGTGACGCAACGGTTTGCTGTTCATGGGGCGCCTATGGAGTTCATCCCGATCCTTCGTCGAAAGCGCTGCAGCCGTTTATTCTCAGCACTTATCTCGATCCGGGCGCCGTGCCCGGTGATTCCGGCATTCAGCCGCTTACCCAGCAATTAGCGGCGTGGATGAACGACCCGCTGCAGGGTTATCAAGCGAATATCTTCCCGGCGTGGCAGAAGCCGTTTGAGAATGGCGCCTGTGGAGGCCGCGGCATAGGAACCCAGTATCGTTTTGCGCTGCCCACGGACGGCGCATCGATATCGAATTCAACGGTGGTGAAAACGGAGGGGGGCGAGTACCATCTTGAGAACATCGCCCTGCTTCCGTGGTATACCCAGAACCCCCACCCGGACACATTTCAGGGCGCATACAGCTTCCCCGGCATACATGCGCTTACGGCCGCTGCCCAACCCTGTTCGCGCGGGCGCCGGTCAAGCTCCGCTCCAACCGTATCGCCGCTTTCGAACCCTCACTCTCCGAACGGACACGAGTTGATCGGGTATTGGGTGGGATATTCTTCCGCCAAAACCTTCCCTCTGCGGGATGTCTCCCCCCAGTGGGATGTCGTCATCGTTGCCTTCGCCCCACCGGCAAAAGGCTCAACCAGCCGCATGGTCTTCCGAACGCCCGCCGGCTACACGAAAGAACAGTTCAAATCCGATATCGCGGAACTGCAGCGTCATGGCAAAAAGGTCTTATTCTCACTCGGCGGCGGCGGCCAGGTTGTGATCCTAAATACAGAGGGGGATGTTCGTGATTTCGCCGGCAGCGTTTCCGCCATTGTTCAAGAGTATGGTTTTAACGGTGTCGATCTGGATTTCGAGACCCCTTCTCTGATGCTGAACCCCGGAGACACGGACTTCCGCAAGCCAACAACGCCTTCGATCGTAAACTTGATCGCCGCCATGCGCCAACTCCGGCGCCGCTTTGGACCAAAGTTCATGATTGCGGAGGTTCCGGAGGGTCCCCAGGCGCCCGCGGGCCTGGAGGTGTATGGCGGCCAGTTCGGCTCCTTCCTCCCGGTCATTTACGGAACCCGGGATATCTTGTCTTTCGTCGATGTGCAGAATTACAACACACCACCGCTTGAAGGGCTGGATGGGAACTATTACATGCCGGAAACGGCGGACTATTATGTCTCGATGACCGAGATGTTGCTTCACGGCTTCCCCGTGGGGCGCGATCCAAAGTCCTTTTTTCCGCCTCTGCCTCCGGAGAAGGTGGCGGTTGGGTTCCTGGTTGGGCGGTCCCCCCTCGCTGCAATTGAATACTCCGCGCGATATCTTGTTGAAGGGAAACCCTACGCCGGAAGCCAATACAAGCTGAGGCGGAGAGCCGGTTATCGGGATTTCAACGGCGTCATGTTCTGGAACATCCAGGCGGACCGGCGGGATAATTACCAAATGTCCAATTCCGTTGGTCCGCTTCTGCACGGTTTTCCACCGGTCGGAAACACGGCTGAAGCCGAGCCGCGTTAGTCCAGGACCCTTGGCACCCCCTTCGGAACAGAGCGCCATAAGTCAGCAGCGGCCAGTAAGTATCCCCCGGCAAAGTTAGGGGCTTTACGATGACTGGCCCCTCACCCGCCCTCGTCCCTCGGGCACCCTCTCCCCGCTTGCGGGGCGAGGGCCGCACCTCTCTCTCGCGCTTCTTCCCTCGCCCCGCAGGGGAGAGGGTGGCGAGCGGAGTGAGCCGGGTGAGGGGCGTTGGCTTCCATTCTCTGGACGCAATGCATTGCATACTTACGGAACTGTCAAACTTTTACTGCAACCCCGGCAGAGCCGGGGGAATTCCCGTTGGATTAGTTGTAGCAGCGGCTAGTGGCTGCCGGTTTTTGTGGCGCAGACCTCCGTATTTGAGGTCTGCGCTTCAGAGCCACATCGTCCAACACCTAGAAATAAAACTTCAGCGCGAGCTGGATGTTCCGCTCCCCTTGGGAGCTCAGAATCTCACCGAATTGCGAGCTGGTCACGGTCCGGCTGGCCGTCTGGAATATGGGAGTGTTGGTGAAGTTAATAAACTCGCCACGGAATTCCAGGCTCTTGGACTCGGAGAACTTGAACGACTTAAAGATCCCGGCATCCCACTCGCTCAGTCCAGGGCCCACCACGGTATCGTTCGCACAGTTACCGAACGTTCCCGCGGCGGGTATCGCAAACGACGAGGTGCCAAACCAGGTCGTCCCCGGGCCAACTCCGCCAGGATAAGTGTTCGGGGCAACGCAATTTGCACGGTATCCGCGGCTATTTGTTCCGGACCGGTCCGATCCTCCCGTGATGTCCCACGGGAAGCCTGTATGACGGCTGACAATGCCGCTAAGCGTCCAACCGCCAATGAGGCTGTCGGCAGCCCGGTTCATGTGACTGCCGAACCGCCTGCCTGCGCCGACGGGCAGTTGGTAGGTGTAAGAGAAGGTGAACAGGTGCGTATCGCTGTAGTAGGCTGGTCCCCATTCAGTGATTCCGTTATTCGCGTAGAGGTTCTGCCAGTAGTAGTCTGACGTGCCCGCCTGGCCACCTTCGCCGTAATAGCCAGTATTGTTGGTCATTGCCTTTTGGTAGGTGTAAGACACTTGGAACTCGAGACCGCGTGTCAAGTGCTTGGTGAGGCTCGTCTGCAAGGCGTCGTACGCTTGGTTGCCATTTGACGCGGTGCCCGAGATCTGGCCGATGACGTTATAGAGAGCCGGATCGCCGGAGAGGAACGGGCTGCCGCACGGGGCTGTTGCCGTTGACGGACATCCGCCAAACCCTGGCAGGCGCTTCTGGAAATAAGGCATAGGATCCATCAGGTTCGTTCCGTGCTGCCCAACGTAGCCGACAGACAAGAGCATGTCGCTCGGGAACTGGTGCTCGATGCTGAAGTTCCACTGTTGAACGATGGCCGGCATCACGTTAGGATCCCACAGTCGAATGTTGGTCTTGGCATACGGGTTCGTGGGAGCGAGGACCGAAAGCCCCTGGACGGTGGTTGACCCGGGGAAATAGGGCAGCGTGCCCGTTGTGTAGTCGTTCTCGAACTCTGACTGGAACGGTGGATTCAGGGGCAGACGGAGATTCGTGCCAGTCCCTTCCAGGAACGAAGAGATGGTGTAAGCGCCGCGTAATACGGTAGTTTTGCCAAGGAAGCCCGGCGTGTAGGCGAAGCCGATGCGCGGCTCAAAGTCTTTCTTATAGGTATTGTAGAGTGCACGCGAATTGCCGACTACGCAGTTCGAGCTTCCGAGCAGCGTCGGGCAGACGCCTTCCACGCTCTGGCTTGGGAATTCTTCCACGCCTGAGATTGGGCTGAAGTTTGCCTGGCGGTTGAAAACTTCAGACCAAGGCTGGTTGTATTCCCAGCGCAGCCCAAGATTAAGTGTCAGGTTTTGAGTCACGCGCCAGTCGTCCTGGATGTACGGCGCATAAACCCAACTTCTCTGGCCCCACGTGGCGCCCTCGATGCCTAATCCAACCGTGTTTGGAAGACCCAGAAAGAAATCTGCGTCGGAGTAGCCCTTGCAGCCGCTGGCGGTTGGATCGGCTCCGCACGTGTACTGGCCCGTATAACTCATCAGCCCGTATTTACCGTCGTTGCCGGCATAGTACGTGTTGATGTCGTGGTCCATGGCTTCAAAACCGATGTGGAACACGTGACGACCCTTGGTCCAAATGAAATCCACGGTCGGCTCAAGGGTGGTGTCCGCGAACAGTTCTTCCGTGTCGGAAGTACCAATATTGCTCGTGTTGCTGCTGAACTCGATGGCCAGTAAACCAGGACCGTGGACGTTACCATTACCAATGCCGAGCTGTGTGCCCAAATTGCCTACGCCCGTTACGGCGGAGCCGCTGTGCAGATAGATGCGGTTAACGCCCATCTTCGCGTCCATGACTAGGCTGGGGCTGAAAGTATGCGTCCAATCGATGACGCCGGCATGGAACGGAGAATTATTGAACGCCTGACCGAGCAGCAGAAACGAATTGGCCGTAGGTATCTGCTGAAAAGAATCAGAATAGCTGCCCCACAGATGATTATTGTTGTTGACGACGTAGTCGATCTTCAGGTCTCCTTGGTCGGTCCGCGTCTCGTTCCGCGTGCTGTACAGGTTGTTGTGGAGGAGATTGGAACCGCTCGGCGCGGGATAGAAGCTGGAAGCGAAAAGCTTCTGCGCAACCGGATCGATCATGCTGATCGGGATCTGATTATTTACAAACGGCTGGCGCACTGCTGCCGGATTAGCGGGCGACATACATGGCCCGGAGAACGACGCGCATGGATTATAGAGCTGGACAGGCTTGGTGAAACCGTCGCCGGCGGCAGTCGGGTGCAAAAGCTCGGAGAAATCGCCGGCGCGCTCCGCCGCTGTCATCACCGTATCGCTCACTGTCGTAGTCGGGTTGTCAAGGCGCTCGCCCTGATAATCGGCGAAAAAGAAGACCTTGTGCTTCATCAATGGCACGGGCCCGCCAACCGTCCCACCAAACTCGTTCCAGCGCATGGGAGCTGTCTGTAGGCCCTCGTAATCGCGCTGCCAGTTATTGGCGTTAAAGATGTTGTTGCGAACGAACTCGAACGCATCGCCATGGTATTGGTCGGTGCCCGACTTCAGCGTGACGCTGATTGCGCCGCCCATGAACTGTCCATATTGCGCGGGCGCATTGTTCGTGATCACGTTGAATTCCTGAACCGCATCAACACTTGGTTGATAGGACGTGAGGTTGTCTGAAATCTGATTGTTGTCGATGCCGTTGAGAAGGAAGTCGTTAGCCTCTTCCCGGTTTCCGTTGACGTAGGGCCGCCCGCCCCCGCCCGTGCGTTGGCCGTTCTCGAAGGAACTCGGATCGGTCGTCGTAACGCCAGGCGTGAGCAGGGTGAGCTGGATAAAGTTTCGCGAGGCAAGGGGAAGGTTCACATTGAAATTGGCGCTGGTCACTAAGCCTACCTGCATGGTGTCGGTCTCCAGCAGGGGAGGCGCGCCGGTCACGCTGACGGTTTGCGTCATGGTTCCTACGCTCAACTGGAAATCAACGCGGGCGATCTGGTTCATCTGCAGCTCAAATGCGGGGTGCGCGACAGTGGTGAAGCTCTGCGCGCTTACCTTGATCGTATATTCGCCAATGGGTAGTCGCGGCAGGTTATAAACGCCCGCGGAATTCGTCTGTGTCGGCCAAACCGTCCCGCGCTGCACATCGGTTGCGGTGACCTTGGCGTTGGGTACGGCCGCTCCCGACGGGTCGGTGACCGTTCCAGTGATGCCTCCTGTGATTTCTTGTGAAATTGCCGGCTTCGGCGTCCAGAAAAACGCTGCGATACATATCGCGGCCAACCCTATCGCAATCACAAACCAGCGGCTCTCCCCATGCTGACGATTCATAATGCCTCCTCTTTGGCTTTGCACGAAGCTCTTTTTCACCCGTGAAGCTAACGCGGCTACGCCTCAGACCACGAGTCGTGACGCCACCGCGAAGCGGTGGAACGTGAACCACGGTCATCCCTCCGCAACCCTGGAGGGGTTGAAGTTCGCCAAATCATCATCGACTGGCACATACCCGGCGTACAAGGCGTATTAAGTAAGATCGTTAGAGGTCCGGCCCCTTTAAACCGGCTTTGTGCCTTGTGGTGGAGAAATACCAGAATCTCTAAGTTCCTGTCAAGCACTTTTTTGTAATTTAACCATTAATTTACCTTATGGACGATCTACAAAAAGCCAACTTTAACTCTTTAATGGGTCTTTCAAGAGTATATTCGATGTGCTAACGAGGCTACACCTCAGACCCACCCCACGGCGACCCATTGGTTCGGATATTTTTGCAACTTTTCAGGTTTTATGAAAATACGGCTTGGAATTCATCACCAATTAGTTGTAGTTTTGCATTTATGTTCGAGAGCGGCCGTGAACTCTGAACCGGCCTGGAACGTATACAGTTTCTGATGAGAATGGCAGGGAACGGTCTGGTTCCCTGAATTTCGACTCGCTTGCACGACGCCATCGGCCGCTCCGAGGATTGCTTTCATGAAACACGTCACGATCAAACCCCAGCGCGACAAACTGATGATTGAAGCTGTGGCCCGGCGGTTCGGCCCTCTCTCGCGCTCTGCGATTCACGA
>JBOGJY010000453.1:0-8077 GCA_050745325.1 Terriglobia bacterium | reverse complement strand
GGTTCAGCCTTCGCGTCCAGCGAGGACGAGGTTAGATCCGGTTGCTGGCTTCCGGAAGGGCAAAGCCCTTCCGCACAGCAAGCGGCAAAGCCGCAGGGCGGCGCGCAATGCCTGAACGTCAACAACTCCTCGATTCGGCGCAAAAACTCTACCACTTCCTCGAGCGGCGCCACCTCAGCGGCGGCCTGCTCCGTGGGCCGGACCCCGGGGTCCGCTTCAACCTGCGCGCCTGGAGGTTTCTCAAATCCGCCTTTCCATTCCTTTCGCGGAAAGACGACTACGTGTTCACCCAGACTCAGGGCTACTGGGCATTGAGCAACTGGATGCTGCACGATATGACAGGTGAGCGCCGCTACCGCGAGGTGGCAATGCGTTGCGCTGAGGCGGTGCTGCGCATGGAGACGGCGCAGGGCGCGTGGCTATATCCTCTGCCCGAGCGCAAGCGCCTGATTGCCACGCTCGAAAGCATGTGGGGGGCCAGCGTGCTGCTTGCGGCGCACGCCCGCGAGGCGCACACGGAACTTCTGGAGGGCTCGATCCGCGCCTGCCATTTCATTACCGCCCATATTGGATTCCAGCCGCACGACGGAGCGGAGGCCATCAATTACTTTGACCAGCCCCGCGGCAAAGTTCCCAACAACTCCGTGACCGCCGTCTGGTTTTTCCTTCGGATGTGGAAAGCCACCGGAGACCAGCGATTTCTCGCTCACGTACCCGCGTTGGTCCGGTTTGTGGAAGCGGCGCAACTGCCCACGGGCGAGATTCCCTATATCGTCGAAGGCCCCAATGAAAGGGCGCGCGCCCATTATCTGTGCTTCCAATACAACGCCTTCCAGTTTCTCTACATGGCCTGGGCGGAAGAGATCGCGCCCGAAACATGGAGCCGGAGCGCGCTCGCAAATCTTGCGCGCTTTCTTCAAGGCGGCGTCCGCGCGAGCGGCGCTTGCGCGAGCGCCTGCGCGGCGCCCACCTCGGGAGGGCCGGAAGTGGACTATTACACGGCCGCTTTGGGCGCGGCGTTGCACGAGGCGTGGCGGCGGGGGTTCTGCGTTGACGGCGAGTTGAGCCAGCGATGCTTTGCGCGCGCTCTCGCTCGCCAAAAGCCCAACGGCGGATTCGGCTTTTCGACCGGCGACTATGGGTTCTTAAGGGACAACCTGTCTTATCCCCGGCAGCAGGCCATGACCTTGTTTCATCTGCTCTACGCCTGCGGCCTGGGCAACGGCTTCGCTGAACCGGGCCACCCATAGCGCGAGACAGCCTGAGTCTCCCGCTTGATAAGCCCCTCGCTACCAAGCCGCCCACGCCGGCATCCAAGCTTTGGCGGGCTTCGAACGTAAAGCAAGATGACACGCGGCGCTTTTCAAGATAGACTCTTGGACCTTGGACGCGTCCACCTGGGAGGAATAAACCATGATGAACGATACCATTGTCTGCCTTCTGGCCGGAGGCGCCGGTGAACGTCTTTACCCGCTCACGCGCGATCGCGCCAAACCCGCCGTCCCCTTCGGGGGGGCTTATCGCATTGTCGATATCACGCTCTCGAACTGCGTCAATTCCGACCTGCGGCGCATCTTTGTGGTGACGCAATACAAGGCGCTATCCCTCAACCGCCACTTGCGGGAAGGGTGGAGCATTGTGGCCAACGAGCTGGGCGAATACGTTCAGGTGCTTCCACCCATGAAGCGCGTGGGCGAGAGCTGGTACCAGGGCACGGCCGACGCGATCTACCAGAACCTCTATTCCATTGGCTCAGAGCCTTGCAAATACGTCCTGATTCTTTCCGGCGACCACGTCTACAAGATGGACTACCAGTTGATGATCAAGCGCCACATCGAATCGGGCGCGGACGTGACCGTGGGGACGATCGAGTTCGACCGCTCCGAAGCTTCGCGGTTCGGCGTGGTGGAGGTCGACGCTCAGGGCCGCATCGTAGGCTGGCAGGAAAAACCGCAGGACGCGAAGCCCTCGCCCTACCATCCGGCCAAGTGCCACGTCTCGATGGGAATTTACTGTTTCAACCGCGACCTGCTCATCGAGGCCACCATGGCGGACGCGGACGATCCAGAGTCGCATCACGATTTTGGCCGCAACGTTATACCCAAGCTGATTCAAGACCATCGCCGGGTCTATTCCTATAATTTCGTCGACGAAAATAAAAAGGAGGCTCAATACTGGCGGGACATCGGGACCATCGAAGCCTACTACGAGGCGAACATGGATATGGTTTCGGTTTCGCCCGTGTTTAACCTCTACGACAAGCACTGGCCGCTTCGGACCTATCAGCGGCAGTATCCGCCGGTTAAATTCGTATTCGCCGAAGAAGGCCACCGCATGGGCATTGCGGTGGATTCGATCGTTTGCATGGGATCGATCATTTCCGGTGGCCGGGTCTCACGGTCCATCCTCTCGTTTGACGTGCGGGTGAACAGCTTCACGGAAATTGAAAACTCTATCCTGTTTCCTCACGTTCACATTGGCCGCCATTCGCACATCCGCCGGGCCATCATTGACCGTCACATCCAGATTCCCGAAGGCACTCGCATTGGCTACGACCTCGAAGAGGATCGTAAGAAGTATCACGTCACCGAAACCGGCATCGTCGTGGTCGTGCCGGAGCAGCGGATGTTTGAAGACCCCGAATAGAAAAAGCACTTCCCGCTTCGCGCGCTTCTATAGAAACTAACAAACGGAAGGGAAGCAAAGGCCTCTCGCCAAGGCGCGAAGCCGCAAAGTTTCGCAAAGAAAATCAAATGCTCTTTGCGTTTCTTGGCGCCTTGGCGTCTTTGCGAGAGGCAGTTGTCTTTTACAATTTCTTGGCCTGGCTTGCGATGCGCAGCGTGCGCACGTAATGATCCGCCTCGCGCGTGGGCTTGGGGATGCGCTTGCCGTCTACGCATTGCTTCACGAGACCTACGGCGAAATCCAATGAGACGCGGTGCCCAACGGTGACGTAGATTGGCTGAACGCCGTCACGCGTCCGCAAGACCACGCCCACACGCTGTTCTTTGAAGATGAGCGGCGCGGTTGCGCCCGCCGCTTTGCCCAGCGCCTCGTGCTTTCCCACCAGCACGGACTTCGCGCAGCCGATCACGGGCTTGTCGAACAGGACCCCCACATGGCACGCAATGCCGAAAAACCGTGGATGCGCGCGGCCATGCCCGTCGATCAGGATAAGGTCAGGCTCAGTCTTGAGGCGGGCGAACGCGGCCCGAAGCACAGGAATCTCACGAAACGAAAGCAGCCCTGGGATATAAGGGAACCCCAAGCGCCGCCACGCAAACTGCCGCTCGATTTCCTCAAGCTGCGGGAAACGATAGAGAATCACCCCGGCAACGGCCATCTGGGTCTCGGGATTGAACGCCAGGTCGGCGCCCGCTACCGTGCGGATTGGATCGAACTGGTCCTCATCCACAACCCGGTCCCGCAGCCGCTCTTGCAACCGTATCGCCTCTCGCGGAGTCAGATTCCACCGGGCGCCAAGTTTAGGTTTCATGCTGTTGTAGCGGCGGCCTCTGGCCGCCGGTTTTTATTTTTCAAGTGATTCAGCGCTCCCTTCCTGCGTCAGGGCAGGCTCCGAGCGCGGCTCCAGAAAACAACGTCACTATAATTGGTAATCCTCAATACGTACATTCGTAAAGCAGGCGCAGGAACGTGAGAATCATCTTCTGTGCAGGCCCGGAGGGCCGAAAGAATGTAGCCCAGGGCGTAAGCCCTGGGTGCATCCGCCCTCACCCCGCCTTCGGGGCCCCTCTCCCGCGCGGGCGGGAGAGGGGCCGGGGGTAAGGGGGCGGGCACGGACCCACGGCTCACGCCGTGGGCTATTTTCTACCGCCGCTTCGCGGCTTAGAGCAGGCTTGATCCCATTCAATGAAATCTGTGTTAACGCGGTAGTCGGCCAAAAAATCAAACCACACCCATCTTATTTATTGCGGCTGCACGATCCCTTTCTTCACCGCGTAAAGCACCAGCTCCGCGGTGCGGTGGATGCCCAGCGTTTCCATCAGCCGCGCGCGGTGAACCGCCACCGTGTTGACGCTGATGTTGAGAAGCGCCGCCACTTCCTTATTGGATTTTCCCTGCGCGATGAGTTGGAGCACCTCCTTCTCCCGCAGCGAAAGTTGCTCGTAAAGATCGTCACCACCTTCCTGCATGGCGCCGGTGCGGAGTCCTTCAATCACGAGGCTCGAGATGCCGGGACTCATGTAGGCCTTCCCTTCCGCCAGCGAGAATACGGCGCGCGTAAGGTCGATCTCAATCGCGTCCTTCAGCATGTAGCCCTTGGCGCCGGCCGCGAAAGCCTTCCGCACGTACGCCTCATTCGAATACATGCTGAGGATGAGAATTTTAATCGAGGGGTTGGCCTTGAGGATTTCTCCCGCCGCTTCGATACCCCCTAGTTCGGGCATCGAGAGGTCGAGCACCGCGATGTCCGGATTAAGTTCTTTGGCGAGCGCGATCGCCTGCACGCCAGTTGAAGCCTCGCCCACGACCACGATGCGCGGATCGTCTTCCAGAATCCGGCGAAATCCCTGGCGGACCAGGGTGTGGTCGTCGGCAAGCAGCACTCGTATTTTCTTTACACTCTCTTGGGTCATCGTCATCTCACTTTCTGCCCGGCTTCGGGCTGGCCCTGCCGCATCGGGATTTGCGCGGACACCACCGTTCCTTCGCCCGGAGCGGAGCGGAGGTCGAGCGTTCCGTTCAGGCGCTGTGCGCGCTCGCGCATCCCCATCAAGCCGAATCCTTCGCCCGCGGCCTGGTTCATTTCCGCATCCGGTGAAAACCCCTGGCCGCGATCCCGCACTTCCACATAGAGCAGATCGTCACTCTGGCTGAGCTGCACCCAGGCCTCGCTCGAGCCCGAATGGCGCGCCACATTACTCAGCGCCTCCTGCACGATACGGTAAATGTGAATCCCCTCGCTCCCGGGAAAAATGATTTCGTTCCCCTGGAAATGCACGGTAACGCCCGTCTGGCGCGAAAACTGATCGGTGAACCATTCCAGGGTTTTGCCGAGGCCAAAATCGTCCAGAATGGCGGGCCGGAACATCTGTGAGCGGTCGCGGACCGTCTGCAGCGTTTCTTCCACCACGTTCTTTACTTCCTGAATCCCACTGAGTGGCGAATCTGGCGAATCCGGCGCCCCCGCTGCGTTCTTCTGTTCCGCTCGATTGAGCATAATCCCAATCGCCGTCAAAATCTGGCCAAATTCATCGTGCAGATCACGCGCCACCTGGCGCAGCGTATCCTCCTGCACGTCGATCAGCTTCCAGGAGAGCTTGCGGAGCTGCTCCGATTGCGCCCGTAGCCGTTCCGCCAGGTGTCCGAGCCTTTCAATCGTTTTGCGATTTGCCTGAAACGTATAAAGCCCAGTCGCAACCGCAAGCAATAACAGAATGACCAGCAGGATAAAGTTGTTCCGCTTGAACGTCTCATAGACGCGATTGATTCTCCGCGCCGCGTCGATCTGCGCCTGATCGTTCAACCGCAGCAGATCGGCCACAGTGCCCACCAGCACCGCGTCCTGGCCCACCAGGCTGTTTTGTAAAAGGCCGCGGGCCTCCGCTTCTTTACCCTGCTGCGCCAGATCAAACGCGCGATCGGCGATTCCCCAGAAGCCGCCCAATTCGCGTCGCAGTTCTGCCGTTTTTGCGTCGGTTTCGCGCGTGCCCACGGCGTACCGCGCCTCCACCGCGAGCGCGTTTGACGTGTCCCCATGAAGCCTGTCGAAGGTGGCCCGCCAGTCGGGAATGGGGTATTCCGCCTGCTTCAGCGTCATATCACGCAGCAGAATGCCCAATTGATGGGCGTCGTCCTGCAATCGCAAAAGCACGATGGAGGCGCGGCGGTTCCGCTGCACCACGTTGATCTGATAGTCTTCCAGCCACCGGATCTGATGAATGCTGTAAACCGCGAAAATGATGAAGATGGAAAGAATAATGCAAAGGCCCACCCACAGCCGCACGGAGGCGGAGGGCACTTCAGCGGCGGGGTTCGGTTCGTGATTTTCCATGGCACGGGCGCGCCGCAGGCGCTTTGCAGCGCAGGGTTCGTTTTTCAGCCCTGCGACTTTTTGTTGGGATTGCTGAAAAACCTGCCATCGCTGATTTTAACCGATCCACGCTACAATCCTCTCTATGCCATTTCGAAAAGGGACCTTGCCTCTTCTGTTGGCGGCTTCCGCCGCCCTGGGAATCATGGGCTGCTCACATGGAAAATCGAAGCTCGAAGTCTGGGCGCGCGTGGATGGAACGCCCATCACCCGCGATCAGGTTGAAGCCGTCTACCGGGAGCGGCAAGACACTCTTCCCAGCGGCGCAAAACCCGCCGAGGCGCTTTCTTTCAAGCTCGCGATCCTGAACGAGCTCATCGACCGGTCGCTTCTGCTCGAGCGCGCCGCAGAGCTCCACATTCAAGTCCTTGGCAAAGAGGTAGACGCGCGCCTGGCTCAGATGCACAGCCCGCTTTCTGACAGCGGCCTTCAAAAAGATCTCACCACCCAGGCGCCCGCGCCCGGCCCGCTGCGAAAACAGGTTGAAGACGATCTCACCATTCAGGAACTTATCCAGAAAGAGATTTTGTCCCCGGTCACGATCACGCCAGCGGAAATCGCAGACTACTATGAGCGCAATAAGGCGGATTTCAGCGTGCCCCAGGCTGAAGTTCATCTCGCCGGGATTCTCGTCACCCCGTTTCCCGGTCCCGAAGCGCATAACCTGATGCATGATGACGCGCGCAACGAAGGCGAAGCCACGCGCAAGATCGAAGCCCTTTACCTGCAGGTCCGCACGGGTAAGGATTTCGCCAAGGTAGCGGAAGAGTATTCAGAAGACCCGCGCACCGCGCCCGGTGGAGGTGATATGGGCTTCATTCCCGTTTCCCGCTTCGCCTCCGACCGCGCCCTCAGCCGCGCCTTGAAGCCCCTCAAGCCTGGGCAGATCACCGGGATCATCCGCGACCGCTCCGGCTTCCACATTTTCAAATTGCTGGCCCGCGTAAACGCCGGCCAGCGCAAACTCGCAGACGTCCAGGAAACGATCCGCAAGACTCTGACCAACGAAAAGGTCGAGCTCCTCAAAGCCGCCTACATTGAAAGTCTCCGCAACCACTCCCAGGTGAAGGATTATCTGGCCGAAGAGATCTTGCAGGATCACGGCCCGTCCGCCGCAACCCGCTAGCGTTGCGTTTGCCGGCAGCGTTGTTCTTGTAGCACCGCCCTTTAGGGCGGCCTGCCGGGCTTGTAGCGCCACCCTTTAGGGTGGCATGCCGGGCGTAAAGCCCGGCGCTACAATAAAAGCGGCAGCTTGCCGCGCACTCCAAATTACACCATCGCCGCCATCTCATGAATCTTATCTATATCATGCATCTCAATCAATCCGCATCAGCCGGGCGCCCATTTCCACGCCTTCGCCCTCCCGCACCGGGACCTTCCCCACCTTCCCGGCGCGCGGGGCGCGAATCTCATTTTGCATTTTCATGGCCTCGATCACCAGCAGACCGTCGCCCCGCTCGACCATCGTGTTTTCCTGGACGAGCAGCTTGGCAATCCGGCCTGGCATAGGCGCAAGAATTTCGAGCGGTCCCTCGTGGGCAGAGGCGGACGCCGTCCGGCGCCGGGCGCGGGAGTCCTGTATCTCTATTTGACCCGCGCGGCCGCCCACCGAGACTTGATAACGCTCGCTGTTTCCTGTTGGGGCGGAAGGGGCCGGCTCTTTGCGCACCGAAACCGTAAAGGACTGGGTCGCGGCGATAAATGAGTAAACACCAGGCTCAACCTCGGCCCAGTCAACCTCTTCGGCGCCGCCATCCATGACCATCCGCGCCTGGCCTGCCGCGGCGCCACCTTGAAGTGAGACCTCGACCCTATGTTCGGTGATGTGGGCGCCAGACTGAATCTTGATATCGCGTGTCATCCGTTCATTCCGGCTGTAGCGGCGGCCTCTGGCCGCCGGTCTTTGTTTGCGCCATATTCTTTCGCCCCGCTGGGGCTTCCCGATTGATGCGGACATTCAGCCCTGGGGCTTGCGCCCCAGGCTAAATTCTATTGCCCCTTCGGGGCTTGCGGCAAACCAGC
>JBOGJY010000452.1:0-3308 GCA_050745325.1 Terriglobia bacterium | reverse complement strand
TACTACAGGTAACTTCAGGGGTACAGGTAAATAACTACAGGAGGCGCCGGTAATCCGATGCTGCCAAACGACTTGAGCGCCAGCCGCGCGAACTAAATCACGTGCCACCGCGAACTCAGTCACGTAGAAGCGCGAACTGAATCACGGATTATGCGCGAACCGAGTCACGTGAATGACGGACTCAAAATCATGTGGATTATTCCGCATGCGGAATAATTCACGTTATTCCGAGTCCCGGATTATTCCGAGTCGAGTGAACAAGATGCGATCCTGACCAGTATTGAAGCCATTTCGCAATTCCCACAGTCGGAATAATCAAGGCTATTTTTGCCCAACCCTGCGATCGAGGACGCAATCAAGAGCGGCACCTGAGGGTGAAGGATAGGGTTCTCGAAAGTGGGAAACGGCATTTTACAAATTCTTTGGAACTTTGATATGATTCTTATCGTATTCCGATAAGAGGACGCTATGGGCGAAAAACGTGCTGATCTTCTGCGTGGAACTCTCGATTTGCTGGTGCTCAAAGCAATTTCCCTCGAACCTTTGCACGGTGTCGCCATCTCCCGGCGCATCACGCAAATCACCCAAGGGGCCTTTCAGGTTAGTTTTGGCTCGCTTTTTCCCGCGTTGCACCGCATGGAGGAAAGGGGATGGGTAGAAGCCGAGTGGCGCTCCTCCGACAACAATCGCCGGGCCAAATACTACCGGCTAACCTCAACAGGGCGTGCTCAGCTCAAGGCTGAAGAGCAGCAATGGAGCCGGGTCGTAAAGATCATGACGGCAGCCGTTCAATCTTCCTGAATCTGGAAGGGAGGCATCATGCCAAGGCGAATTGTGAGCTTTTTTCGGAACCTCTTTCGCAAGCACGCGGTCGAGCAGGCGCTTGACGATGAGCTCCGTTCATCGGTGGAAGTCCTGGCACAGGAGAAGATGAAAGAAGGGCTTTCGCAGCCGGCGGCCCGGCGAGAGGCCCTCATTGAACTCGGCGGGATCGAGCAGGTGAAGGAGGAGGTTCGCGCAGTACGCGCCGGGCGCATTCTGGAGGACTTCGCCCGGGACGTCCGTTTCGGATTTCGCACCCTGGCCAAATCGCCAGGCTTCACGGCCGTCGCGATTCTCACGCTGGCGCTCGGCATCGGCGGCACCAGCACCGTCTTCAGTTGGATTGATTCAACCTTGCTGAATCCCATTCCGGGCATCGCAAACACCAGCGGCCTGGTGAGTGTGATGCGGGGGACGGTCAGCGAGCATCCTACGCCTCCGTTCTCTTATCCGGACTACGTCGACTTGCGGCGCCACAATCGAAGCTTTTCGGGCCTGCTGGCCTATAACGACCATTTCATGTCGCTCACCGGCACCCGCAAACCTGAACGAATTTACGGCGCGCTGACCTCCGCCAATTACTTCAAGGTGCTCGGTGTCAAGCCCGTTCTGGGGCGCGGCTTCCTGCCGGAAGACGAAACCTCGCCGGGAGGCGCTCCAATCGTGGTGATCAGTTACGCGTTATGGCGAAGCCATTTCGCTTCAGATCCCTCCGCAGTCGGCCGCACGCTTCAGATTAACCGGCATAACTACACCGTGGTCGGTGTCGCTCCACCGCATTTCCAGGGGTGCGCGACGGGGCTCCGCGACGACGTCTGGATTCCGCTGGTGATGGACCGCGAAGTTTGGGGCTCAAACCGGCCCGAAGACCGCGGTATTTTTTGGCTCAACGTGCTGGGAAGACTGCGGCCGGGCGTCGCTCGCGAGCAGGCCGCGGAGGAAATGAACCTCCTGATGCAGCAGATCGCCGCCAGCACTCCCAACATCGAGCGAGGTCCCAACCAGATCACGCTGGATCCGCTCTGGCGCTCGCCTTTTGGGGTCAACGCCTATCTGTATCGAACGCTGCCGTTGCTGCTGGGTCTGGCGGCGGTTCTGTTGCTGCTGGCGTGCACCAACGTGGCCAATCTGCTGCTGGTGCGGCTGGTGTCGCGCAGGAGAGAGATTGCCCTGCGCCTCGCCATGGGAGCCAGCCGACTACAACTGGTGCGCCAGTTGATGATCGAAAGCCTCGTGCTTGCCCTAGCTGGCGGTGGCGTCGCGATGCTGCTGACCAACTGGACTGCGGGGACGTTTGCCAGCTTCTTTCCGCCCACCGCGCTGCCGCTCGCGATCAACGGCCACGCCAGCCGTGGCGTGATGCTGGCCACACTGGCCCTCGCTGTTCTGGCCGCGGTCGTTTTCGGGACACTTCCGGCGCTGCGCACGTCGCGTCTCGCTCCGGCGGCCGTGCTGAAAGAAGAGGAGGCCAGGGTGTCCGGTGGCATCCACCGCTCGCGGCTATCCAGGACCATGGTGGTGGCTCAGATTGCTCTCTCCCTGCTTCTGTTGATCGCGGCCGGGCTGTTAACCCGCAGCTTCGAGAATGAACAAAGCGCCGACCCCGGTTTCGATCCGAATCATGTTCTGCTCGCTTCCTACGATCTTGGGTCCGTTGGTGACACGCATGCACAAGGACTAATTTTTGACCGGCAGCTCCTCGACCGGCTGCGCGCGTTGCCCGGGGTCAAGTCCGCCGCGCTGGCCGACTTCTCGCCTCTCAGCTTCACGATTCACAGCGACGATGTGCTGCCCGAAGGCTACGTCCCCCGGCCTCATGAATCGATGGAAATCAGCAGAGCCGTTGTCAGCCCTGGCTACTTTCAAACCTTGCGCACTCCCCTCGCAGCGGGGCGCGGCTTTACGGACCATGACAGCCAGCAGTCCCAGCCGGTCGCCATCGTCAACCAGGAATTTTGCCGACGTTACTGGCCGGGGCAGGATGCACTCGGCAAAAAGGTCACCATCTACGGCCAGGCTCGGGCGGTGGTTGGTGTGGCTCGAAACGCCAAATATCGGCTTCTGCGCTACGGCCCGGAGCCGGTGATTTACCTCCCGATCTATCTGGACTACCACGGCCAGTTGACCATCCATCTGCGTGTCGCGGGCGACCCGGGAGCCTTTGCCGCCGCCGTCCACAGAACCGTTGCCGAGATCAACCCTCACCTGCCCTTATTCGATGTGACCACGCTCAAGGCCAGTATGCAGTTTGGAAGCGTCTTCGAGCGGCTGGCGGCAACGTTAGTTGGTTTGTTTGGATTTCTCGCTCTCGTCCTGGCCGCGGTTGGCATTTACGGTGTGGTCGCATTTGCCACTCGTCGGCGAACGCACGAAATCGGCATCCGTATGGCCCTCGGAGCGCAGAAGGGCGGCATTCTTTGGATGGTTGTTCGACAAGGACTCGATCTGACCATGGCCGGCATCGTAATCGGCGTTGCCGGCGCACT
>JBOGJY010000451.1:0-11361 GCA_050745325.1 Terriglobia bacterium | reverse complement strand
CCTTCCGCGCGCATGGCGCCACTCGAACGGGCCTGGCCGACGGATGCGGCGGACTCGCGCGAAGTCAGATAACCCGTAAACTGCCCGCTGCTGATGATAGGTGTTGACTGCGCGGCGACGCCCTCGTCGTCGTAAGCAAACGTTCCAAGTCCGGGACCGTGCGCGACGGTGGCGTCGGCTACGACGTTCACAATATCCGAGCCGTACTTCAGCTTGTTGAGCTTTTCGATGGTCAAAAAGCTCATGCCCGCAAAATTCGCCTCGTCGCCCAGCACGCGGTCAAGCTCAATCGGATGACCAATGGATTCGTGAATCTGCAGGCCCAATTGCGAGCTGCCGAGAATAACATCTTTTTCACCGGCCGGGCATTGGTCGCACTTGTGGAGCGCCACGGCCTCTTCGGCGATCCGCCGCGCGTTGCCGGGCAAGTCGAGTTCTTCCACCAGCTCGTAGCCGCGGGTTTGGTACTGGCCTCCAAACGAATTTGGATAAGAGCGGCGCTGGATTTCGTTTCCGGCAAATGACGTGGCCACGTAGCCTGCGCCAGTCTGCGTCTTGACTTGGCGGATGTCCGAGCCCTGGCTCGAAAGGAAAAGTTGATCGATGCGCCGGAAGTCCATCGACACTTCCGCCAGCGTGATGCCGCTGACCTTGCGAAGCTCGGCGTCAATCGCGAGCATCAGGCTCAGGCAGGTTGAGACGGGAACGGTGAACGGATCAACTTTGCACGCAGCCTCCCAGCGCGCAGTCACCTTGCTCTCCGGCGCCAGGCGGACGTCGTGCTTTTTGCAAAGGGCGCTGGCTTTTGCGATCTCAACCGCTTTCGCCGCGGCGGCGTCCACGGAACTACGCGTCAGATCCTGCGTGGAAGCGAATCCCCATCCGCCGTTCGCAATCACGCGGATGCCAAGACCAAGCGATTGCGAGTCGCGCACTTGCCCTGCCTGGCCGTTTTTGGTGGAGAGGTACCGCTGGCGGGTATCCATCACGCGCACTTCGGCGTGGCTTGCGCCCCGCGCAAGCGCCGTATCGAGCGCGTTTTCAGCCCATTCTTTCACGTTTGAGGCGCCAGCAAGAAGTTCAGATTTTAAATTTCAAATTTGAGATTTCAGATTTCAAAGGCGCCACCGCGATTGGCGCTTTTCCAATCGTAGGTTTAATATTTGGAGCAAGCCCACGGCTAACTCAGACTGCGAGTTAACCGTGGCTACCTTTAATCACAAATCCAAAATTGTCTAGGTTCCTTCGGACCACGAGGCCAGGTATTCCACCTGTTCGGGCGTGAGCGTGTCAATCGCAACGCCCATTGAAGTCAGCTTCAGCCGCGCGATTTCCTGGTCGATATCGGCAGGCACCACGAGCACTTTCTTTTCCAGCTTCGACCCGCTCTTCACCATATACTCGGCGGAAAGCGCCTGATTGGCGAAGCTCATATCCATCACCACAGCCGGATGTCCTTCCGCCGAAGCCAGGTTGATCAGCCGGCCTTCGCCGAGCAGATAAATTTTGCGCCCGTCAGCCAGCGTGTATTCATCCACGAATTCGCGCGTCTGCCGCTTGGATTTGGCCATGCCCTCGAGCGCAGGAATATCAATCTCCACGTTAAAGTGGCCTGAGTTGCAAATGATGGCGCCGCTCTTCATGGCCTTGAAGTGCTCGGCGCGGAGCACACTCTTATCGCCGGTAAGGGTAACGAAGATATCGCCAACCTTCGCGGCCTCTTCCATCGGCATCACGCGGTAGCCATCCATTACTGCTTCGATGCCGCGCGTCGGATTCACTTCAGTCACGATGATGTTGGCGCCAAGCCCGTGCGAGCGCATGGCGAAACCGCGACCGCACCAGCCGTAGCCGGCCACCACAACGTTCATGCCGGCCAGCAGCACGTTGGTAGCGCGGATGATTCCGTCAACCGTCGATTGCCCTGTGCCGTAGCGGTTATCAAAAAGGTGCTTGGTGTCGGCGTCGTTCACCGCAATGATGGGGAACTTCAGCACGCCTTCCTTGGCCATGCTGCGCAGCCGGATCACGCCCGTGGTGGTTTCTTCGGTGCCGCCTATAATCTCCGGAATCAAATCCTTCCGCTTGGTGAGGATGGTGGTCACAAGATCGGCGCCGTCATCCATGGTCATCTGCGGCCGATGCGCCAGCGCGGCCAGAATATGCTTGTAATAGGTGTCGTTATCCTCGCCCTTGATGGCGAAGGTGGGAATTCCGTGGTCTTGCACCAGGCTCGCCGCCACGTCATCCTGCGTGCTCAGGGGATTTGAAGCGCACAAAACAATATCCGCGCCGCCTTCCTTGAGCGTAATCATGAGGTTCGCGGTCTCGGTGGTAACGTGCAAGCAAGCCGAGACGCGCACTCCCTTCAGCGGTTTCTCCTTGCCGAAACGCGCGCGGATGAGCCGCAGAACGGGCATCCACTGCTCCGCCCACTCAATGCGGAGCCTGCCCTTGGCCGCAAGCCCCATGTCCTTCACATCGTATGCCGTGTTAACCGTTGTTGTCGCCATTTAAACTCCAGCCTCCTTGCGCAGCGCCGCTGCTTTATCCGTTTTTTCCCAGGTAAACTCAGGCTCATTGCGCCCGAAGTGGCCGTAGGCCGCCGTCTTTTTGTAGATGGGCCGCAGCAAGTCCAGCGATTCGATAATCCCCTGCGGGGTGAGCCTGAAGTGCTTGCGAACCAGTTCCACCAGCTTATTGTCGCTCACCTTGCCGGTCCCAAACGTGTCCACCATGACGGAGACGGGTTCGGCCACTCCAATCGCATAAGCAAGCTGCACTTCCGCTTTGTTGGCAAGGCCGGCCGCCACCAGCGTCTTTGCAATCTGGCGGGCCATGTAGGCGGCGGAGCGGTCAACCTTCGTCGGGTCCTTGCCGGAAAAGGCTCCTCCGCCGTGGTGGGCCGTGCCGCCGTAGGTATCCACAATAATCTTGCGCCCGGTCAGGCCGGAGTCGCCCACCGGGCCGCCGGTGACAAATCGCCCTGTGGGGTTGATGTGGAATTTAGTGTCCTTATCCATCATGTGAGCGGGAATCACGGGCTTGATGACGCATTGCATGATCCCTTCGGAGAGCATTTCCCGGCTGACGTCCGGCGTGTGCTGGGTGGAAACCACCACCGCGTCAACGCGCACCGGCTGGCCCTTTTCGTATCGCACTGTCACTTGAGATTTGCCGTCCGGGCGAACAAAATTGAGGATGTTCTTATGCCGCACTTCGGCCAGCCGTTGGCAGAGCTTTTGCGCCATCATGATGGGGAAGGGCATCAACTCGTCGGTTTCATCGCAGGCATAGCCAAACATCATGCCCTGATCGCCCGCGCCGCCCGGACCCACGCCCATATCAATATCGCTGCTCTGGCGGGAGAGGTTCACCGTAATCTGGCAATTGTCAGCCGTAAACCCGCATTCAAGGTCTGTATAGCCAATGCAGCGCACCGTCTGCCGCACCAAAGCTTCGATATCCGGCTTGGCGTTAGTCGTAATCTCACCCATCACATAGACGGATTTGTCTTTCACCATAGACTCGCACGCCACCCGGCTGCGCGGATCGTCCTTAAGCACCGCGTCGAGCACGGCGTCCGAAATCTGGTCGCAAATCTTGTCCGGGTGGCCTTCTGTAACTGATTCCGAGGTAAAGAGATAGCTCTGGTCTGTCTGGGACACGTTGGACCCCTTTGTTAGCGTTGAATTTCGCGCGGTCAGCAAAATATCAAGCGTACCATGCGCCTTCAGAGGGTGTCAATAAGACCTTGCCCCTGCTGGTAGTGGGCCGGCTTGTTTTTTGTTGCGGCCGGGGTCTATGACCGCCGAATCACTTGAAAAATAAAGACCGACGGCCAGAGGCCGCCGCTACAACAAACTCGCCCCACTCCCCCTAACCGGGCCTATTCAGCCAGGATTGCCCCAATTCACGCGCCGGGCCGAACGGCAAAAAACCGTCCCATTTATCTCGTTTGTCTCAAAAGTCTCAATGTCGTGTGATAAGCTCTGGAGTACAACGGCTTGCCGCCGTTGGTTTTGTAACGCTCGGCTTTTCCAATTTTAGATTTGCGATTTCCGATTTTGGAAGAAACCGGCGCTATTTCGTAGGGGCGCGGTTGGAGCTGCCGCGGGCTGTAAATTTCAATAAGTGGGCGCAAAATGGAGCAAGGTATAACGATACAACTCATTGATACTATGACGATAGTAAAAAAACAAGCATCCAAAGAGTCGAACCAGGGATCAAAAACGGCGCAAAAAAAGGATTGTTTTTGTTTTTTCAAGTTGTTGAAACTAAAGAGTCGAAACCGGAACCAACCGGACCCTAATATTCTAACAAATCGTTACAACATGATGAATGCAAGTGAGATAGAAGGTCTCCGGAGCCCTTTAAAGGCATCTGCAACAAAACAAATGCGATTACGGCATCGGTCCGGTTCCGCTCCGGTTCGCATGGCATTCGGCCGCTTGCCCGCTTCTCCTAACCCAGCCACACTATCCCGGCGAGACAAAGCAGGAGCCAGCTCCCGCACTCCAAGCGCCGCACAGATCTCAGACCACCCGCTACTCAGTTTTGAACGCGCTCGAAAATAGGTCAGAATAGAGATGAACTATGGAATGCCAAAACTCAGGAATAGTTCTTTTTGCGCATGGCAGCCGCGTTGAAGAGGCGAACGAAGGCGTGCGTGCTCTGGCGAAGCAGGTGCAGGATTCGGGCGGCTTCACCAGCGTCCGCGCCGCCTTTCTGGAATTAGGCCAACCGGACCTCAGGCGCGCGATCGCCGACGCCGTGGATGCCGGGCTTCGCCGCATCATCGTCGTGCCCTACTTTCTGACCTTGGGCGTACACCTGCGGCGCGACCTGCCGGAGTTAATGGCGCGGGAGAGGGAAGCGCACCCGAATGTCGAGTTCATCGTCAGCGAGTCGCTTGAGGGCCATCCAGCAATGCCATCTCTCGTGGCGGAGCGCATTCGCGCGGTTTCCGGGATCGGCGGCCCGCCCCGGTGACGCAGCCGGTCCATCACGCTATTTTGCGCCGCGTTTGGGGATCGAGTCCCCGCGCCCGGCACTTCGAATTCCAGATGGCGAACGGAAAACGTTTCGAGTTCCGCGCCGGCCAGTACATTTCCCTTCATACCCATTTGAACGGAGAGCGCGTGGCTCGCGCCTACTCGATTGCCGCGCGGCAGGCGGACGATCAGTTCGAGCTTTGCGCCAACGTTTCGCCGGGAGCCGATGCGTGGCTCCTCGAATTGAAGAGGGGTGAAGACGTGGAGTTTTCGGGCCCCTTCGGTTCATTCGAGTTGCGGCGCCCGATTGGCCGCGTGTCAGCCTTCATCGCCACGGGGACCGGCATTGCGCCGATCCGCGCCATGATTCAGGAGCTCTACCGCAAAGTTCAGCCCGAAGAGGCGTGGCTTATTTTTGGCGTGCGGCGCGACGCTGACATTCTTTACCGCGAAGAGTTTGAGGCGATTGCACGCGAGCATCCCGAATTCCGCTTCATTCCTACGCTCAGCCGTCCCGGGCCGGGTTGGCAAGGACACCGCGGCTACGTGCAAGAGCAAATCAGCGTGTATTTGCGCGGCAAAGAAGGATTGCAAGCCTACGTCTGCGGATCGCCGGCCATGGTGGAGCAAGTGCGCGAGCTTTTGCAAACGATGGGTTACGGCGGCGAAGCGGTGAGTTTCGAGAGATTCGAGTAGGGCTAGCGGTTTGCGCTAGGTTCGAGACCGGCGGAAAATGTGCTTTTGTCAGGAGGGTGACTTCATAGGCGGCGGGGTTCAAACGCCGCTCGCCCCCATGCGGCTGCTTACCGGAACGGGGGGTCCTGCGGGAGGTGAGAGGTTCCTCCCGCAGGTGGGGGTGTTGGGGTTAGGGAAGAACGTAGCGAATGTCGGCGTATGCTTCGCTCAGGTTCGCATTCTTCGGCGCGCCGGGCGCAACATACCACGGAGCGCGGGTGAGGTAAGAATACTGGGTGATCAGTTGCAGCGCGCCGTAATGAGCGTTCTTCCAGAAGGTCTGAATCACGCCGAACGTGCCTTCCTGGATAGCGCGGTTCGCCGAAGAGGGCGACCCTGTATAACCATAGCCCACGTAAGTGGGCGCTCCACCGCTTCCTGATGGAATCACGCTGTAGTTGCGACTGTAGTAGGCGCCGCCATAATAACCGTAGAACATCGTCTTGGGGGTGACCTGGTACTCGAATCCGCCGATGCCAGACTCCGCTTGAACCAGCGAAGGCGATCCATCGGGGCGCACAATGAAATCCGGGCCGAGTCCGTAGAGATAGCGTCCGCCGCCGCTGCTATAGAACGAACTCTCAACCAGGCGGAAATTTTTGAAAAGTTCAAGGTTGAAATTGAACGATCCTCCGCCGCCTTCAACGGTGGAAGACATATTGGTGGTTGCGTTATAGGTTTTGAACGTTGAAAGCAAGCCTGCGAATTCGATGTGCATGTGTTTCCCGCCCACCTTGGGGTCAAAGGCGAGCTTGCCGATCACGTCCGGGAAAACGTTAGGGGTTGAGGTGGCTGATCCTGTGCTCACCTCGCCGGAATTGAAGCCGCTGGGCAAGGTTACAGCGCCGCCCACATACTGCTCCGCATTTTCGAGTGAGAGCGCCGCGGTGACGGCGGGCGAGGCGTGATAGACAAAGCGGAATTGAAGCTGGCGCGACCAGGTGAGGCCCACCTGGTAATTCGTATCCATATCCTGCGTGTAGAAGATATCGGACGGCATGGGGGAGATGCCATCGCGGCCAGGGGTCAGCAGGCTCCAGGACTGGCCCGCCAGGAACTCAAACTTGCCGCGCGTAAGGTCAACCCAGTAAAGGCGGATACGCAGGCTGTCGCTGTTGCTGGTGACAAAAGCGTTGGTAGGTTGGGCGCCAAGGAAGTCGGTCTCCATGTAACCCCGCACCTTGTTGTCGTTGAACTGGCTGTCGTACTGCAAGCCAAAGCGCGAGTTCTGGATGGTCATACGTGTCTCGGCCATATGCCCTGGGACCGTATTTGAAAACGGAAGGCTGCCGAATGACGCGCCAATTCCGCTGCCCAGATTGCGCGAGCGGAAGAAGGCCGTGGCGTCCACAAAGCCTACCGGGGTCAGCGTCGCGTTGCCGATCTTGAGCGGCTCGGCGGGGATCGGCGAGTTTGGGATCGCGGGGTTTGGCTCCGCCTGGAGGCCATTTGGATTGTCTCCGCCGGGCAGGGAGCCGCTCACTAAGGGTGGCTGCCCTGTAGTCGCTACGAGGGGTTGGCTGCTCTGCCTGGCCGGCATCACTTGTTGGGCCTGATGGGCCTGTTTGACCGGATTCGTTGGTTTGGCCTGGACTGCCGCCGCGGCAGTGCTTGAAACGGCGCTCGCGGTCTGCGGTTTCCCATGCGCCGCCAACTGCTCCAACTGGCGCTGTTGTTGGGCGAGCGAGCCTTGCAGTTGCTCGATCTGTTTTTGTTGCAACTCGATTTGCTTTTTCAGCAGTTGAACGGCTCCTTGATCTTGCGGCGTAGCCGCGCCATCTGACGCTGGAGAAGTCGAAGCCGAAGCCGTCCCGTTCGTGGTAGGACTTTGAGCGGCGCAGAATCTCGGGATGGTAAAACTTCCCGCGATGAACACAGCGCCTGCGAGCAGTCCTCGAAAGCTTTTATCCATTATCTAATCCCCTTTATGGAATCGCCGGTGTGATTTCATGGCGCCTGTTACTGTGCTCGCGCCCAACCGGCAGCCAACTGGCAAGTGAATGTGACAAGCCCATCTTGCGGGGGAGTTGTTAAGGAATGATTAAACGCGCGTGAAGATTGTTACGCAGTGGCTCAGTTTGATGTAGAGGCGGCTTTATGCCGCCACAACATGACGGGGTAAACCCGCCGCTACAATCGCGTCAAGCTTCGCGAGCCAGGGGTTCAGGTGAGGAAGAATAATCGTTACGCCGCGGGCAATTTTTTACAGGCAGGAATCATTAACGTAAACGAAGCTCCCTTGCCGAGCTGGCTTTCCACCTTGACCCCGCCGCCCATGCGTTCGACCACGTGTTTGACGATGGAAAGGCCGAGACCGGTCCCGCCGACTTCACTGGAGCGCGCCTTATCCACGCGGTAGAAACGCTCAAAGATGCGCGAAAGGTCTTCCGAAGGAATGCCAATTCCATTGTCACTCACGGTGATGTATACGGAGGCTTCGGCAGAGCAGGTTGCTTCGATGCGGGCGTGGCCTCCGGGCCGGTTGAATTTCACCGCGTTATTCAGCAGATTGATAATGGCTTGCTCGAGGCGGACCCGGCTGCCGAGCACATCCACTTCTTCCACCAGTCCGCGCACCAGATGGACTTGGCGGCTGTCCGCTTCAACTTCAACCGCGCGCAAGGCGGAGTCCACCACCACGCGCACGGAAACCGGGTCTTGCTCAGGCTGGCTCCGGCCGGACTCAAGCTCGGAGAGCACGAGCAAATCCGAAGCGATATTGTTTAACCGGATGGCGTGGTTGAGGATGACTTCAAGGAATTTCCGGTTCTGCTCCGCGTCTTCGAGACCGCCATCGAGCAAGGTTTCGGCATAACCGCGAATGGCCGTGAGCGGAGTTCGCAGCTCGTGCGAAACGTTGGCCACGAAATCCTTGCGTACCCGCTCGAGGCGCTCGATACCGGTGATGTCGTGCAAAATGGCGATGGCGCCGGTGCGCGCCGGCTCGGCGAGCGGGGCGGCCTGCACTTCAAACACCCGTCCATCGGCGGCGGCGAGCTGAAGGGTTTGCTTCAAGGGCTCGTGGGTGGATAGCACCTGAGCCAGCATCCCGCTCAGTCCCGGGTCCCGGGCGAGATCGAGCAAGGGCAGCCGCGCGGGGAGTGGCAGCCCGGCGCCAACGAGGCTGGCAAAGGACTCGTTGCAGAAGATCACCCGCAGATCGTCATCCACCGCAAGCACGCCCTCTACCATGCTCTTCAGAATGGCCTCGCGCCGCGCCGATTCGAGCTTGAGCTGGTCGAGCAATCCCTGCCACTGGCCTGCTGCGCGCCGCAACGACCGGGCAAGCGCCGCCAGCTCATCTTCCGCGGCGGGCAAAGGAATGGTCACAGGCAACTGGGAGTGGACCAGGTTCTCCGCGAAAATCTTCGTCTGGTTGATTCGCCGGATGAGCGCGCGCGATCCCACCCAAGCCGCAAGCAGGGCCACCGCGAAGGCGAAAATCAGCGCCGCCAGCCATAACCGGTAACCCATCGAATGAAAAATGCTCAGGAAGATGAGCGCGAGCAAGGCGGGAATAAAGGCGCTCCAGAAAAACTTGCGAAAAATGGGGCTGTTCAGCGTCATCGCCGGGGAATCGGAACTTCAGAATCTGCCCTTCAGGGTGAAGATAGGCGTTCTTCAGCTCTCAAGCAAGTTTATACCTGTTTGAATGTCCACGGCAGCATTTGGAAAAATGAGGTGTGGCGCAGTTTGGCGGGTGTAGCGGCGAGTTTATCTCGCCCGATAGCGGCGTAAAGCCGCCTCTACATCAAACTGCGCTACTGCCGAAGAATGGGGTGTGAAGGCGGCAAGCATGAACGGCTGTCAGCGAAGGGAAATCACGCATCTGCTTCTTCGGTTGCGGCGAAGCGGTATCCCGATCCTCGAACGGTCTGGAGAAATCGCGGCCGGTCTGGCTGGGCCTCGATCTTTTCGCGTAGGCGGCGGATATGGACATCCACCGTGCGAGGGGTCACAAAGCGGTCGCGCCCCCAGACTTCATTCAGCAAGCTTTCGCGCGCGAAAATGCGGCGCGGATGAGATGCGAGGAAGTGGAGCAGGCGGAACTCGAGCGTGCTCAGGTCAACCGGCCGGCCCCGCACGATGACTTCCTGGGTGCGCGCGTCCAGGCGGATTTCCTTCGTTTCAACCACCGGGGGCTCATCCTCGGCGCGATCCTGGCGGCGGAGCACGGCCTTGATCCGGGCCACAAGCTCACGGGGGCTGAAGGGCTTCACCACATAGTCGTCCGCGCCGATTTCGAGGCCCAGAATCCGATCAAATTCTTCTCCCTTGGCGGTGAGAAAGATCACCGGCAGGCCCTTCAGGTTTTCGTCCGCGCGCACACGCTTGCAGACTTCGAGTCCATCAAGGTCGGGAAGCATAATGTCAATCAGAGCCAAATCGGCTGGACCTCGCCGGATCAGGTCGAGGCCTTCCTTGCCGCGAGCAGAGCTTCTGACGTCAAAGCCTTCCTTCCGCAGCGTATAAGTGAGCAGGTCGGTGATGTCTTTTTCGTCTTCAATCACCACGATGCGTTGCGTCATGACTGCATTATAACATTCATATTATTACGGTTAAGTTAAAGGGGCGTTAAGAGATGAAGACAAGTCAGCAAGCCGGTCATGGGCCGCGCAAAGAGCCGCTCTCTGAGTGCGGCTTTGAGCGCAGGTTGAGTGTCGCAGTTTCGGGTGCAGCGGCGGGTTTACCCCGCCATATTGTGGCGGCATAAAGCCGCCTCTACATCAAGCTGAGACGCTGCCCGCAGGTTGTCAGGGAAGATTTTAAGCACTACCATGAGGATTGCTCGTCCGGTTCAGGCTGGCTCCGCCGCCACCCCCTTGGAGGGCAGCCGCATGAAAACCAATATTACCTCCTGCCTCGTAGCTTCGCCGGATTTCTCCCACTGTCGCCGCGCGGCTTGCGCGGTTTTCATATTGTTCTTCCTTTTATCTGTTCCTTACCTGCGCGCGGATGACTTCCGTAAAGTTGAGAACTATTCCGTGCGCATGTTTTCCTACGGAACGCTGACCGTAGACACGCGCATCGGGGACGTGGATATCGAGGGCTGGGATAATCCGAAGCTTGCGATTGAAGCGGAAAAGCTTGTGACTGCTGGCTCGGAGAAGAAGGCGCAAAAGCTTTATGGCCGCGTCCAGGTAAAGCTTGAGGGCCGCGACCATAACATCCGGCTTAGCACGCTCTATCCGCCGCGAAGGCCCTGGCGGCCCTTCCGGGGCGAGTCCCGGCTCACCGTGAACTTCACCATCAAGATGCCCTATGATGCCAACCTTCGCTTGAAATGCGTGGATGGCGATGTGACCGTGAGCGGCATCACAGGCCTGGTTTATTTGCTCGACAACTACGGTGACGTGGAAATTGACGTGCCAAGCGTCTACCGGTTGCGCTTGCTCGATGCCCACTCCTGGCTCGGCTATGTGCAAAGCGATCTGCACGGCGTCACTCAGCAAGACGAAGGCTTCGGAAGAACGGTCAATTTTCACAATCCGAATGGCACGCAGATCATCGTGGTGAAAGTGCATATGGGCGGGGTTTGGGTCTATGGGGACGACGACTGACCATTTAGGATTTTGGATTTGTGATTTTGGAGGGATTGGGTTCAGATCCCTGCCATGGGCTGGGTGAAAAC
>JBOGJY010000450.1:0-4048 GCA_050745325.1 Terriglobia bacterium | reverse complement strand
CTACGTCCAGCAGTGCGAGCAGGAATTCTTCGCGCGTCACCCCGAGCTCAATAACGGCTCTCAAGCGATGCCGGCGGCAGAGAGCCTCGATTGGGAGGAAATCTTAAAAAAGAAAGAACTCGCCCATGTTTTCGACGCCAGCCGCCGTATGATCGAGGAAAACCGGTCGAGCAGCTTGGGCAGCCTGGTTAGCGAGACGGTCTCGCTGTGGCGTCGCAATCCGGCGGCGCTGGAAGAGGCGCGTGGGCAGTTTCGCGCCGTTCTCGTGGATGAATTTCAGGACACGAACTATGCCCAGGCAGAATTGTTGAAGCTTCTGGTTCCCCCGCCTTACGCGATCACCGCGGTAGGCGACGACGACCAAGCCATCTACCGCTTTCGTGGCGCGTCGCACGGCGCGTTTGAGATGTTTGGCCTGGCATTTCCGGGGCATCAGGTCGTTTATCTCACCCAGAACTACCGCTCTACGAAAAGAATTCTGCGCGTAGCCGGAGCCGTGATTGCGCACAACGACCGCTACGCGCAAAAGCCCGCTCTGACCTCGCTCAACCAGGAAGGGCCTTCCGTTTTTCTCGTCACGGCCAGAGACCCGGAGGGTGAGGCTGCCTGGATTGCAGACGAAATCGAGCGGCTGGCGCGCAAGGGAACGCCGTATGGAAGCGTGGCCGTTCTCTACCGCGCCCATCATTACCGCGACCTTCTGGCGCATGAATTGAATTCGAGGAACGTGCCGTTGTCCATCCGGGGCCTCTCCGTTCTTTCCGCCACGGTCTTGCGTGATCTGGTGGCCTGGCTCCGGGTGATCCATTCTCCGCACGATAATATCAGCCTCACGCGTGTGATGCTCGCGCCGTGCTGGCGGACTCCCGAATCGATTGCACAGCTTATCCGTGAACGCGCCTCGCGCGATCATAGTTCGCTTTATGACGCGCTCACCAACGGAGCGGCGCCAGACATTACCAAAGACCTTGCTGAAACCGGCTGGGGAGAGCTTCAAAAGCTCATCAAAACATTCCGCCGTCTCGCGCGATCTTCCAGCGTGACGGGGCTGGCCGCCAAACTCACGGACCGGCTCGGATGGCAAACCGCGCCGGATGCTCACGAGCAGCTCTATTTGGAAACATTTCATAAGTTTCTCAACCAGTGGGAAGAAAAGAGCGAGACTCGCCGCCTTGCCGAATTCATCGATTATTTCAACTATTTCCTCGAAGCCGGGGGCAAGATTGAAGCGCCCGAAGGCCCTGCAAACGCCGTCCAGATGATGACCGTCCACGCCGCGAAAGGGCTCGAGTTCCCAGTGGTTTTCGTGATCGGCGTTTCGGCAAGGCGCTTTCCCTCAACCGAGCGCAAGCCGGTCATCGAGTTTCCCTCCGCGCTGCGCAAGGGGCCAGCGCCACCCCGCGATATCCATCTGCAGGAAGAGCGGCGGCTGTTCTTTGTCGCGCTCACACGCGCCAAGGAACGGCTGTACGTCTCGAGCGTCTCAAAATCGGAGCGGCAGCAGTCTATTTTCATTCGGGACTTGCTTTCGGACCCGGCCGTGAGAGCGCGCGACCTTCAAACCATCGAAGTGCCGGAGACAGAACGCGAAACATCACCTGCGCTTTCAACGTTGCCTGGCCTGCGGAAAGCGTCTGAAAAGGGGAAGACGCTGCTTTCCGAAACCGCGCGCGAAAGGCAAGGACTGCTTTTTGAAAATGACGGATCGGATGCCAGCGCCTGCGGCCTTCATCCCTCGATTGCCGCCTGGGCAACGGCGAATCTGACAAACATCGCAGAAGGAAAGCTGCGCCTGAGCGCGACCTCTGCGGAGGATTACCTCGCGTGCCCCCTCAAGTACAAGTTTCAGCACGCGCTCAAAATCCCCACGGCGCCTCAGGCGGCCTTGACGTTCGGCAACCTGATGCACCAAAGCGTCCGGCGCTATTTTGAGTTGCGCCGCAACAATGGGTCTTCTTTGCCGTCTTTTGGTGAAATTGAGCAATTCTATCTCGGTCATTGGAAGAGCGCCGGGTTCGATGACGACTACCAGGAGGATACCTATCGCAAGGTAGGTCTTGACCAGCTTCGCGGTTTTGTTGAAAAGCACAACTCGCTCGCCATCGACGCCAGCAGAATCCAGATGGAGCAAAGCTTCGAGTTGGATCTCGAAGACATCGTGCTTGAGGGCCGCATTGATCAAATCAATTTCATCGACAACTGCGCGCCCCTGACCCCAGCGTCCGAGGTCGAGTTGATCGATTATAAGACCGGACGCGCCCGCACTGAGAAAGATGCGGAGAAGAGCCTGCAGCTTTCCATCTACGCATTGGCTGCGAGAGACATTTTGCGGCTGCGGCCTTCCAAAATGACGCTTTACAATCTGACCACCAATGAGGCGGTCTCGACGGTGCGAACCCCCCAGGACCTTGACGGGGCGGTTGAAAGAATCCAGGAGGCGGCGGCGGGGATTTCCAGCGGCCATTTTCCTGCGGCGCCGGGCTTCATCTGCCGCTGGTGCAACTACGTTCCCATTTGCCCGGCGCACGAAGGTTGATGATTGAACCGAGCGCCGCAGAGAGGCTTCGAATGAACCCATGGATCACCTTAATCGCTGGATTGGTTGCAGGCGCCGCCATCGCGGGCTTGTGGATGAGGGCGCGGACGCAAAGCGCGCTCGCGGCGGCCCGAATTGAAGCGGAAGGAAAAATCAAAGGCGCTGAAAGCGCTATCGCGGAACTTCGCGCGCAAGTCCAGGAGCTGCAGACGCTCCGGGAAAAGCTGCGCGCGGAGGAAAATTCCCGCGTGGCCACCGAAACCCGGTTGCAACAGTCGGAAACTAATCTCACTGAGCAGCGCACGCTCTTGCAGGACGCGCAAGCGCGGCTCACCGCCACTTTCGACGCATTATCGGCGCAGGCTTTGAAGAGCAACAACCAGGCGTTCATCGACCTCGCAAAAAGCACGTTCGAGACTATTCAAGCTCAGGCGAAAGGCGACCTCGAAAAAAGGCAAGACGCTATCGGATCGCTCGTTTCGCCCCTCAAAGAAACGCTCGACCGCTATCAGGAGCAAATCCAGCAGATGGAGAAGGACCGCGAGAAAGCCTATGGCGGGCTTGAAGCGCACCTGCAAAACCTTTCGAGCATCAATCAGCAGTTGCAGAAAGAAACCGGCAGCCTGGCAAACGCTCTCAAAGGCGGCCCTCAAGTACGCGGCCGCTGGGGCGAGATGACGCTGCGGCGGTCGGCGGAGCTGGCCGGCATGGCTGAACACTGCGATTTTACCGAGCAAGAATCGTTTGTCACAGAGACGGGCCGCTTGCGCCCGGATATGGTGGTGAACCTTCCCAGCGGGCGGCGCATTGCGGTAGACGCTAAAGCGCCGCTCGAAGCTTTCCTGCAGGCCGCATCGGCTACGAACGACGCGGAGCGCGCCACCTTTCTCGCGCGCCACGGCCAGCTTGTGCGCGACCACATGAACCATCTCGCCTCCAAATCCTATTGGGACCAGTTTGAGCAGAATCCTGAAATCGTCGTGCTCTTCCTTCCCGGTGAATCTTTCTTCAGCGCCGCCCTCGAACAGGACCACGAGCTGATGGAAGACGGCATGAAGAAGCGCGTGGTGCTGGCCACACCCACCACTCTTGTGGCGCTGCTGAAGGCCGCGGCTTATGGCTGGCGGCAAGAAAGCATCGAGCAGAATGCGCGCGCGATCAGCGATCTGGGCAAGCAGCTTTACGACCGCCTGCGGACCTTTGCCGAGCACTTTACGAAGACGGGAGCGGCGCTCGCGAGGGCCGTCTCCGCATACAATGACGCGACAGGATCGCTCGAAAGCCGCGTCTTGATTCCGGCGCGGAAGTTCAAGGAACTGGGCGCGGCAAGCGGCGAGGACCTTGCCGAAGCGAGCCCGATTGAGGCTCTTCCGCGCGAGCTCGCTATTCCTGAACGCGCTGAGCGTGACGAGTGAGGCGCGAATCCCCGGCAGTGTCCGAGTTTCAGGCGTAGCGCCGCCCTTGAGGGCGGCATGTGCCAGGCTGAAGCCCGGCGCTACACACGTTCCGGCG
>JBOGJY010000449.1:0-5429 GCA_050745325.1 Terriglobia bacterium | reverse complement strand
ACGTTCCAGCGCGAGCAGGTGAACGGTGCGGCTCACTGGATGTTTCAGGACGTGCACGAGGGCAGCCCGCCACACATGGCCGGTATCCAGCCTGGCGATCTATTGTTGGAGATCGAAGGAAATCCCGTTTCTCCGCCAGAACAGCCTGCATTCCGCATGGGCGGTTTCTGCGTGGTGGGCATCGAAAAGCTCAGCGGCGAGCGCACCGCCGTCAAACTGGGTGTGCCTCTGCCCAAGTCAAAATGGCATCCGATTGTGCGGCCACGGCTGGTTTCATGGTCCAAACCGCAGCCGGGCATTGGTTTGCTTAAAGTTACTGGATTTCCTGGGCAGGTTGGCATGGATGTGGCGCGAGAAATCAGCCATGCCGTCAACGAACTGAAAAATTGCGACCGGCTGATTATCGACCTGCGGGGAAATCCAGGCGGCGGCGCCGGAGGATTGCGCCTGATGAGCTATTTGACTCCCGAAAAGATTCCAGTGGGCTACAGCTTAACGCAGCGGCGCTCTGCAAGGGGATACAAGCGAGAGAAGCTTCCACGATTTGGAAAGATACCGTCCAGGAAAATTGAACTATACCCACTTCTGCTTCGCTTCGCCTGGAGTGACAAATCCATTGTTATGGTCACGGAGGGCCTCGGCCCGCAGCCGTTTCATGGCCGGATCGTTTTGCTGGTGAATCAGCACACCGCCAGCGCCGCCGAAACCATCACCGGCTTTGCCAAAGAGAATAAGTTGGCAACCATCGTTGGAACCAAAACGCCCGGCCAGGTCCTTGGCGGGACTGGCTTCAAGATGGGCCACGGTTTTGTTTTGCGGATTCCCGTCGTAACGTTCCATACCTGGAGTGGGAACACACTGGAAGGCAGGGGTGTTGAGCCAGATCACGAAGTTGAACTGTCTCGAGACACCTTGAGGCGCGGACATGACGCTCAGTTGGAACACGCGGTGTCCGCTGTTGGCCTGCTTTCGAGATCACCGCTTCACGCGTCCGACACCGGATGAAGCTACCTACCCGGAGTTTGACAGCAATTAAGAGCCTCGGTTGAGTTCGGGCAGGTGTAAAGGGCAGAAATTGTCGTATTGGTGATGGACGATGCACGTCCCGTCGGCATCGATCTCAAACTGAATATCGCCGTTGCATGGCAAAAGAGGTGCATGGCTTGATTGATCCAGCATCAGCAGTCCCAACTTTGCTCGCTGTGGCAGCCCATGGAGCTTTGAGAGATCACGCGGCTCTCTGCGTAGGCACAGTGCCGGAAAGTTTGTACAATGCAGTCGAACACCCATTTCGTGGAGGGATTCGATGACCAGTCGGTCCGGATGTCCATAACCCACACCGGCTGATATTACGGCGCTTGTACCCCTGGAACTCGCTAGGTGTCTCCAGACCTGTGCGTGGAAACCCTGTCGTGATCCGTGATGGCTGATCTTGACACCCTCCGCCTCGAAGGACTCTTTGCGTTTACCGGCCTCTTTCCACATTCGCTGCCATGCCTTAGTGGGAGCGTCCGAAGAGAGAACAATTGTTGAGTTCCCGTACCGGAACCTGAGCACGCAGGAGAGCAGGTTTTCGTTCGCCTTATATTCCTCGGGTCGCGCACACCTCGTCAGATGGTTCTGATATTCGCCTACATCCGCAGAGAGAGGGCTCAAACAATCAATTGCCACGCCGCCTCGTGAAGGAAGTTGGAGCCCACCAATCAAGCGTCGACCCGATCCTGTCTTATCCATTTGGCAAAAAATCTTGAAAAGATTTTGCAGTTCCTCGTATCTTCTCCTGCCAGCGCGGCTAGTTGCATTCTTCTGGTGCTGTACCGTCAGAAATTTCTTAAGGTGGGCTGAATCTATGCTGAAAATCCAAAACTCGTCCACCCGGTCGCCGTAGTAACCAAAGACGCGTTCGAGACCTGTGAAGTGGTCGGCGTGCGGATGGGTAAGACATACAAAGGCTAGCCTGTCAACACTCCGGCCTTGAAGGAATGACAGTGCAGCAGGATCCGTTGCGCCCGTCGGGATGTTGCTGTCGATCACCCCCCACGAGTTATCAGGAAACCGCACTACGAGCGAGTCGCCTTGTCCCGCATTTAACACCCAAACACAAAGCAACGCTTCACTCCGAGTGATCTTGGCTCATTCCTTCGAAAGTAGGCTCGTAATCTGTTGAAAAATACGGAAGCCGCTCTCCATGCTCACTTTCATGCTTCGTTGTGACGCTGAAAGCGCCATGAGCTATTCGTACCCGTCTAGAAAGGATAGGTCTGGAGGCGGTGCCTCACGGCGCGCGACGGCCTCTTCCTCTCCAGAGTGGACAATTTTATAGCTGTAATCCGTTCCGATGATGATCTCGAAGAGCGCGCCGGGGTAAGACGCTCCAGCGACGTCGAGGTCCCGAACGTCAAGCAAAAAATCGTTGTCGCGGCCACCATAGAAAAGCGTTACGCGGGCATGACTTCCATCCAACTCGCTCACCACTCCCTTGACCGGGCGTTCCGCTTCGGAGGTAACCTGGCTCGCTTCCTTCGTGAATTCTTTAGATTCACCGTCGCCGGGGGACTGTGCCTCAGTAAGCGGAGTGAGGATCACATCGCGAATCTTATAGTATCCGGGCCTGGTCGGTTCTACATCGGTCGAACCGGAGGAAGTGGCTCCCCACGGCGTTAGTAACGATGGTGGCTGCGAGTGGGTAACATTAGGCACCCTACCAACAATAGCCATGACTCAACTCCTCGACTCAAGAAATTTCAAAACCTGCTCTGCCTGCCTGAGAGCTGTATCGTAGTACAAGGCAACCAGCTTCTTTAGGTCGAACCTCGCCTGCTTGTAATCAGTAGCAAAACAGTCGACGTCAAACAACAATGCGTTGTCTGGCTTGATCTCTTTTACCGCACCGAACCAATTAACGTATTCACGTCTGTTCAAAGGGCCGACGCTCAGCCTCATATTTTGACCCTCGTTTTTGTGCACTGATACGAGTGCAATGTCGGAAAGTTCACCCGCGAAGAGCTCCCAGTACGTTGCTTTTAATTGGTCGGCGACGAGACTTTGTGCTCGCTCGAAAGTCTCCTGGGGTTGCAGAAATATGAATCTGATACCCATTCGCCTGTAATCCTTGACCTCGAGCAGAGCTAACACCTCGTTGGCGCTGTCAAACGCCTTATCGAACACTCCGTACGAACTAATGGGGTGCGCCTCAAATACACCGTCGATGCTAGTTACGCGAACGTTCATCGCGTTGACTTTGTTTTTAGCATCATCCTCTCCGCTGGCGATGATTGCCCGCGTACCAACGTCTTCGCCGAGATCACTCCAAAATTTACAAGCATCCAAGGTGGAGAAAATGGTGCCCCAAACCTGGAATATATTGAAGGCCCTCGGATAGTCAACCCGAAAGATCAACCTATGCAATTCCAAACCGGCACCTTTGACTCACTGTCCTTGGCGATACTCGTGCGCCTGCCCTGAGGGGACAGAAGCCGTCAGATGGGGTTGTGCTTGGCCACCGTCCAGGCAACTGTCGGAAGGCGTCGTTTTGACCGAGGTCGGACTGAACCAAATAAATTCCAATCTCAGTCTTGGATGGCTCTACGGGGAAAAACACTATAGTGTCTTCTCCGGCGTCGTGGGATTGCCCGGCTGCGCGCGTCAGACGGCGCGGGGCTAACCACCGCAAGTTCAACCTGACCCCGCTCCATCCACGGAAGCATTGTCTCTGCGAAGCCCCATAAGGAGCACCTACCGGTCCAGCACGCCACTCTTTGCCCGCTGGAACCACCGTCTTAAAGCCCTAAACCTCCACCCAACAAGCTGATAATACGTCACTTATCTCATTTTGTCAAGCAAAAACTGCAAGCGCGATAACTAGAATAGCTCCAATAAGTTTGGACCAATTCCCCTCCGTCGGCAAAAACTCGCGAACGGGATCAGTTCGTCCATCAAGTGGTCTCAATCTCGCTCGTTAAAAACCGAGAGGCTCTTTCAGATTCTCCATCCAAAATCGCAGGCGCGCCTGAGGGGCCAGCGGCATTGGTCCCATCCGGCCGCCGAGTAGCATGATGGTCAAATTCTTGGATTCGAAGGCCAGCCACGTGGGCAGGCCATTGGTATCGGGGCTGCTGGTCTTGGCGAAGTTCGTCCAGTAAGAAGACATTTCGTCAGCCACGCGCCAGTCCACCGGCTGCCACGGACGGTGAAGTGGCCGGAGATTGTCGAACACATAGGGCAGCTCCGACGAATGGAACGCGCCGTATTCGGGGTGCTGAGGCCACGGAATCTTCCGGTCGAAGTAGTAGATGTAAACCTGTGGGCTGTCTTGAGCCTGCCGCACAGCCCATTTGTAGAGCGACACGCGGGCACGGTCCCGAAGAGCGGTGCGAACGGCTACGGCGGCTTGCTGGCTGTTTGCCGCTGGATACAGCTTCATGCAGGCGCCCACTTTGTCTCCGCAGAGCGTCTGCAGTCTCTGGCGGTAAATCTTCATAGTGACCGGTGGGGCAGGGCCGTTGCCGTAATAGCCGATCCCAATATCGTCCGCGACCATGCCGTTGATGACGGGCACTTCGTGCTGGGGATGCCAGCCGGGGCGGAGGACCCAGCCATCGCTGATCGGCGCCCAGTGCATGTGCTCGGAAGCCTGCACGATCTCTCCGGCTGGCAAGGAGCGCAGTTGCTTAAGCGAATGCGCGCCGAGCTTGGCTGCGAATTGCTGGCCTTCCTTTTCTGCTGCTGCGAACGACCCCTGCGGACGGAAGGGAATCCCGGCAGGGCCGCTCATGATGATGGCTCTCTCAAACAGACCGCGGGCGAGCGGCGATTGCATCAGCAGCCAGACGCTGTCCGCGCCGGCGGATTGGCCGAAGATAGTTACCTCGTGAGGATCGCCGCCGAACGCCGCGATGTTCTGCTCGACCCAGCGCAGGGCGGCAATCTGATCGAGCAGAGCGTAATTGCCGGAAGAATGATGCGGCGATTCCGCAGTCAGCCCCGGATAGGCGAGAAATCCGAAGGCCCCGACGCGATAGTTGAAATCCACCACCACCACGCCCTTACGGGCGAGTGCGGCGCCATCGTAAATAGCCACGCTGCCAGCCCCGCCGGTAAACCCTCCGCCATAAATCCACACCATCACCGGGCGCGGCGTTGCAGGCGCGGTCCCTGCGGCCCAGATGTTAAGGTAGAGGCAGTCTTCGCTCGACTGGAGCTTCGAGAGAAATTCCCGCGTCCAAGGTCCCAACCGTTTGGGTGACGCCGGCTGCATACAGGGAGGGCCGAATTTGTCCGCTTGCCGCACGCCTTGCCATGCTGCCGAAGGTTGCGGCGGCTGCCATCGCAGCTTGCCCACCGGCGGGACGGCGAACGGGATGCCCATAAAAACTTCCATCTCGTGGCTTAAAGTTACTCCCGAAACAAGCCCGTCCGTGGTGCGGACG
>JBOGJY010000448.1:0-12631 GCA_050745325.1 Terriglobia bacterium | reverse complement strand
GCCCTGGCGAGGCGCCAGGGCTTTTGAGACCGCGATATTTAATAGCTTGATGGAATACCGGAGCCGCCATTTGGCCGCTGGACTCGCGGCTACGAGACTCCTCCACTATGCGAGCCTTGCGCGCCCGCCGATTTCATCAAAGCCAGCGCCTTAGCCGCAAGCTGATCCGCTTTAGCCAAATCCGCTTCACGGTCATCCTTATTCGTCTCGATATCCGCCTTCTGGCGGTACATCAGGTTCAAATAAGAATAGGCATTGGCGTAATTCGGTTTGAGGTCAATTGCCTTTTGCAGCATTTGGATACCTTCGGTCACCAGTGTTCCGTTTTGCTGCTCAAGCTGCGCGCGGTCCTTTTCTGAAAGCGGAGGATAGCTGTCGTGGTCCTTAATGTTCAGCTTGGTCAAATTAAGCTTTGTCCTTAGCTGCATCTGATTCCGCTGGCAAGGCACATAGTCAAGCACGCCGACCCAATAGTAAGGGTCCGGATTGTTGGGATCCAGCTTCATCAGGTCTTGTTGATATTGCTTCGCCATATCGTACTTGTTCATCTGGTAATAGATCTGGGCGATGCTCCCGGTAGCGCTGGTGTTCTTCGGATCAACCTTCAGGACGTTCTCAAACGCCTGAATCGCCTCATTTCCGATTTTGATGTTCGCGGGAGTGGCGCCGCCGGGAACGTATTGCTGGCCCAAGGCGGTAGCCAGATAAAGCCTGGCGTCGACCAGGTTCGGGTCCAGGCTGACCGCTTGCTGGAAGTGGTCGACGGCTTGCGCGAATTGCGAGTTGCGGAAAGCTATCACCCCTTTGTTGAGCTGGTCGCGCGCTTTAAGTTTGTTGCACCCCGTCAAGAGGCCCGCCAGCGCGAGCACCAAGCCCAAAGAGATGAGCTTATACATTTTCATGAAGAGTCCTCCGTCCGATTGACGCAGGGAATATGCTACTCATTGCGTTTTTCAAATGCGTTTACTTATAGCGCCGCCCTTTAGGGCGGCATGCCGGGCGTAAAGCCCGGCGCTACAATCAAAGAACGCTCGCCGAATAAGTCATCGCAATTTCCGAACGCAATACTACTCGTTTTCAATTGCTTTGGTGATGAGCCCGATCTTATCGATCTCAGCCCCGTGCGCAATGTCGATGACCTCGGCCACGGTCGCAAAAGACAGGCTCGGGTCGCCCCTGATGAACATGATGCGGTCGTTCCGGGTCTTAAAGATATCGGTCAATTGGGAGCCCAGGTCTTGCATGGTCACCGGTGTCTGGTTGATCGCAACCTTCTGGTTAGCGTCAATGGTCACCACAACGGTCCGGTTCAAAACCGCCTGGTTCTGCTGCTTGTCCTTATTGGGTTGAGGCACCAGCGCGCTCAAACCATGCTTTGTCTGCGGGACGATAATCATGAAAATGATCAGCAGAACCAGCAGCACATCAATCAACGGCGTCACATTGATGTCGTTAACGGGGCCGCCCTTCTTACTAACTGTCATAGCCATAGTTGTAGCCTCCTTGACCCGAATGCCCATCAGGTCGAGCTTGTTACGGTGTTGCGGCAGGCTGCTGCTGCGGAGGAGGCGGTGGAGGTTCCTCGTCGCTCTGTTCGGTGAGGAACGCCAAGTCTTCTATGCCCGCGGCGCGGATGTCATCCACCACCGTTTCCACTTCGCCGTACTTGGCCCGCTCGTCGCATCTCAGAAAGACAGTCTTATCGAGCTTATTCTGCATGTCGTCTTTGACTTTGCTCGTGACGTCTTTTTCGTCGATCATGTCCTTCCGGAGATAGATCCTTCCGTCCCGCGTGACGGCGATAATGGTCGCATCGGTTTTATTCGCAGCGTCCATCTCCGCGGCGTTGCGGGACGTCACCATGGTCACCGTAACGTCTTTCTGCAACATCGGCGTGATCACCATGAAGATGATGAGCAGCACGAGCATCACGTCCACGAGCGGTGTCACGTTGATCGTAGATACTTCTTCCGGCGCTTTTCCTTTGAGCGACATTACTTTCTCCGTCCTGATCTCTTCAGGAAGTAGTCGATCAGCTCCGACGAGGAGTTGTCCATCTCGACGTCAAAAGCCTCAAGCTTGCTGCTGAAGTAGTTGTAAAGCCACACGGCCGGGATGGCGACGAGCAACCCCATCGCGGTGGTGACCAGAGCTTCCGAGATGCCGCCCGCGACCGCGCCGATACCGGTAGCGTGCTCGGTCGAGATTCCGTTAAACGCGTGGATGATGCCAAGCACGGTGCCAAATAATCCCACAAAGGGGGCCGTCGAGCCAACCGTTGCCAAGGCCGCCACGCCGCGCTTCAACTCAGCGTGCACGATGGCCGATGCGCGCTCGAGAGCGCGTTTTGACGCCTCAATCTCATCTCCCGAGATTTCCGCAGAGCTTTGGTGGGCTTGAAACTCCTGCAAGCCCGCCGTCACCACTTTAGCCAAGTGGCTGCGCTTGTTCTGCTCGGCGATGGCGATGGCTTCGTCAATCTTGCCTTCCTTCAAAGCGCCGGCAACCGCGGGCGCAAACAACCGCGACTGCTTGCGGGCCGCCTGAAAAATAATGTAACGGTCGATCATCACCGCGATGGCCCATGCGAACATGATGAGTAGCACGATGACAACCGCCTTGGCCGGAATACCCATGCTATGCCACATGCTCAAGGGATCAAATCCGACTGATGAGGTGGTACTCTGCGCCTGGAGTAACCAGGCCCCTAATGTAAGGAATTTTGCCCCGATCATAATGTTGTTTTCCTCCTAAAAAGGATCTTAAAGTTTAAGGTTACTCCGATAGGGTGAAATTAACGTCGACCTCGGTGTCAACAATCACCGGGACGCCGTCCAAGAGATACGGCTCGTAGCGCCACTGTCGCACCGCGCTGAGGGCAGCCTGCACGAGCAAAGGGTGCCCACTGATCACTTTCAAATCCTGAATGGTTCCGTCTTTGCTAATCACCGCGCTCAACCGTACCTCGCCCTGAACGCGAGCCATCTTGGCGAGCGGTGGGTACACGGGCAACGGCTTATAGATAATTCTCGCAGCTTCCACCTGGCCGCCTACACGGACCACAGCCGGGACCTTGGGTTTTGGCGGCGGCGGCGGCGGGGCGCTGTTCATCAACATGCCACCCGGCACACCTCCCGCAGAGCCGCCCGGCACGCCTCCAGGAACCCCGCCCACCACTCCGGCATTCGACGGCTCAGGCTGGTCATGAACCTGCACGATCTTTTTAGGGATCACCGTGGGCGCTTTCATTAAGTCCGCGAGAGACACCTTATGAATAACCACCTTGGGGGCCGCCGGAGGTGGCGGGGCGGGCGCGGGTGGTGGAGGTGGGGGCGCGGCAAGGAACGTCATCAACTGCGCCTTCGGCAGCCCCTGGGTATAAATCAGAGGGTACAAGAGCATAACGCCCACGGCGATACATTCAAGGATGTAGGCAATGGGCATCGTCGCCCGCTTCCAGTTCTTTGTCTTGTTCGCCGAATAAATGAGGTAGAGGATGAAACCTACGAGGTTCAAAACCAGTACGATAATGAACCACAGAGCTGTGTTAAACCTCATGCGCCGCGTGTCCGCATAAACATAGCAGAGCATCAGGGCCATGACGAAAATCGGGATAAAACCAAATACAAAAGATTGGAGCCCCAAAACCGCATTTGAATCTGGTCTTCCTATAAATAGCGTGACCAGGAAGTACCAGACCAGGAAACCCAAAACGCCCAGCCCGAACGATATGCCCCAATGCGCCGTGGAAAGAACCGGCGCCCGATCCGGCGATGAATCGAGCAACGTTTGGTCAAACATGGTTGATTCCTCCCTAAAAGATCCCTTAGCGCCGGCGCCTTGCCGGCTAAAGCCGCCGGAACGGCGGCGCTACCATGTCCATCGAGCAGGGCGAACCTGATTTGCGGGTCCGCGCGGCCGGTTGAAACTTTAAAGCCGCAGAGCGCAACCGTGGGTCTGCGCGCCATACTCCACAATTTCGCTCACCTACGCACACCAGCCGCTTCCCGTTTCGCAGCCTTCTCCTTGGATGTCACCGGCAGCGCCGCCGGTTTCGCAGGTTTTCCTCCGCCCAGCGCGCCAGACCGCGCATGGTCCTCCCAGTACAGCACCAGCGGGCTTGCAATGGCGAACGATGAGTAGGTGCCGATAATCACGCCTGCCACCAGCACCAGCGAGAACCCATGGATCACTTCCCCGCCGAAAAGATAGAGCGCCAGCACGGCGAGGAAGGTCAGCCCGGAGGTCAAAATGGTCCGGCTCAGCACCTGATTAATGCTGCGGTTCACCAAGTCACGGAACTTTTCCCGCTTATTCAGGTGCATATTTTCGCGGATACGGTCGAAGGTCACAATCGTATCGTTCATCGAATAACCGATCAAAGTGAGAAAAGCTGCGATTACCGTGAGCGAGATATCTTTATCCAAAATTGAAAAAATTCCAAGTGTAATTATCACGTCATGAAAAGTGGCGATAATCGCCGCCACGCCGAAGATCAACTCGAACCGGAGCCAGACGTAAACCAACATCGCGGCCAAGCCGCCGAGCACCACGTAAAGCGCCTGCAGGCGCAGCTTTGCGCCCACCTTAGGCCCCACAATCTGGGTGTTGAAAACGGTGAATTGAGAAAGATAAAAGTCATTTTCAAGCGCGGAGACTACGGAGTTGTTGACGCCGGGAACACCGGAAAGCTGATTGAAACTTCCAATCAGGCCCCCTTGCGCGGACGAGTTCTTGAACTTCACCATCGCCTGGGCAAGGCTCGCGTAAGTCGTTTGCGCCACCTCCTGCCCCTTCGACGCCAAGTGGAGCGGATCATCCACCAGAAGCCGGTTGCTGATGGTCTGCGCGTCCGCATTGTTGAAGTCCGCCTTGCCAGCGGGACCCGGACCAAACAGGCTCGTCAGCGCCGCCACGATATCGCTCTTTCCCTTATCGAGCGCGTTATTGGCCGGGGTTTTCTGCAAGTCCAGGCCAACCATGATCTCGTGTTCATACGAATGGCCGTAAGGCACCAGGGTCGCCCCGTGCAGGTTCTGGCTGTCGAGATGGTGGCGAATCGCGTCCTGGTTCGGCGTGTGGGCAAACTTCACGTACACCAAGGTTCCGCCCCTGAAATCAATCCCATACTTGATTCCGTGACGCGCGATCATGGAAACGATTCCCGCCACCAGCAGGATCACCGAGATCGCAATAAAGTACCCTTTCTTCCCCATCCAATCGACTTGGGGATTATGAAAAAACTCCATGCGCTTTCCGCCTTCCCTCTCTATATGTCTATGACACCGGCAAGGGGGTCAAAGTTCCCTAAATTTGAACGGCTGACTGTGGCTGTGGCGGCGGCCTCTGGCCGCCGGTAGATTTTTGAACTAAGGTAGCGCCGCCCTTTAGGGCGCATGCCGGGCATAAAGCCCGGCGCTACAACCACTAAACACTCAGCGCCTCACCCCGCACGCGGCGCGAAAGCACGTAGTCAAAAATCACCCTTGATACAAACACGGACGTAAACAGGTTGGCCACGAGACCTATAACCAAGGTAACAGCAAAGCCGCGAACCGGCCCCGTGCCAAACGCAAAAAGGATAGCCGCCGAAGCTACGGTGGTAACGTGCGTGTCGATAATCGTCTTGAAAGCGTGGTCAAACCCGCCCGCCACCGCCGCCGGCGCCGCCTTACCTCCGCGCAACTCTTCTCTAATCCGCTCAAAGATCAGCACGTTCGAGTCAACGCCCATGCCGACCGTCAGGATCACACCGGCAATGCCCGGCAAAGTGAGCGCGCCACCGAAATAAACCATGGCGGCAATCAGTATAACCAGGTTCAAGATCAGCGCCACGTCCGCATTGATCCCGGCGCCCTTGTAATAGACCAGCATAAAGATCAAAATGGCCAGAAAGCCGATAATACAAGCCTCGATGCCGTGGTGGATGGAATCATTGCCGAGCGAGGGGCCAACCGTTTCTTCCTGCAAATAGCTGATTGACGCTGGGAGAGCGCCCGATCGGAGCTTGAGCGCCAGGTCAGAGACCTGCTGCGGCGTGAAGCCGCCCGCAATCTGGCCATTGTCGCTAATCTGGCCTTCGATCACCGGGGCGCTCTGCACCTGGTTATCCAGCACGATCGCCAAATCTTTGCCAATATTCCGTTGGGTAATCTGCGCGAAGCGCGCTGCACCCGACCGAGTCAAGGTGAAATTGACATCCGGGCGCCCTTGAGAATCCTGCGAGGGTTCCGCCGTGCGCAGGTCGCTCCCCGTAATCGCCGCGATGCTATCCACCAGGTACCAAGCGGGTGTGCCGCCTTCCGTAACACCCGGCAAGAGCTCCGTATCCGGCGGCAGCACGCCGCCAAAGGACGCGAGGGCTTCGTCCCGCCCAGGGTATGGGCCGCCCCGGACGATCTTCAGCTCCAGCATAGCGGTAGATTGAATAATGTTGCGCACGCGCGTGATGTCGGTAACTCCAGGCAACTCCACCACCATTTCGTAGCTTCCCGAGCCGCCGTATTGGGCGATATCCGTCTCAGAAATGCCAAGGGCGTCAACACGACGGCGGATGGTGGCCATCGCCAGCGTAAAGGCATCGTCTTTGGTGCTCGCTACGACGCTGGTTTTCAGCGTCAACATGCGCGAGTTTGGGTCGCCGGCCACGCTGCCGAGATACCAATCGGGGAATTGATCCGCCGCCAGCGACTCAATCGCGCCCAGGTTGGCCGGGGAAACACCCTTGATGAGGATATGGGTGACATCGGTCTTTTGCACCGTGCCGGTAATATTCCGGCTTCCCAGATCGTCTTTCATGCGGTCAAGGGCCTGATCCGAAAAGTTCTTCACCGCGTCTTGCACGTGAACCTGAAGCACCAGATAAGTGCCGCCCTTGAGGTCAAGCCCCAGCTTGATTCTGTCGCTCAGGTTTTCCTTGAGTTTTAGAAACGTGGAAGGGAAACCGACAATCCCGAAGACACAAACCAAGACGATAATAATCACCAGGATTGCCCGATTGCGAATGCTCTTGTCCATGAACCTACCTTGATTGAATCATTGATTCATCGGGTCATTACATCATTCATTCAATGACCCAATGGCTTACTTCACCGGCGCCGGAGGCTCGTCCTTCTGCTGAAACCCGCTGACCGCCGACCGCACGATGTCAACCTTCACCTGGCTGGTAATCTGCAACTGAACCGTATTGGCGCCAAAGCCCACGACCGTTCCTAGCAATCCACCCGTGGTGACAACGCGATCTCCCGTTTTCAAGTTGGATAGCATTTCTTGGGTTTTGCGCCGTTGCGTGCTCTGGGGTCGGATAACGAGGAGATACCAGATGAGAATGAGTGGACCCAGAATCAGAACAAAACTGGTCAAACCCTGCGTACCGGATTCAGCGGCAAACAGGACTGAGGGAACCAACATGCAATCGATCACATGTAAACCTTACGATTAAGATGTTATCAGGATCTTCCTTCTGCAGGAGGATCAACGCGCTGCGGTGCAACTTGCAGGCCGTTCAATAATAATGTAGAGGCGGCTTCATGCCGCCAAGCATCGTTTCAGTCGCTGGAATTCCGGCGGGATAAACCCGCCGCTACCTCGCCCTTTCCGTAATCTGTTACGGCCCCGCCCGCGCCGACGAGAGGAAATCAGCAAAATTTCCCGCTGCGATAGCCTGCCTGATTTTACCCATGGTGTCAAGGTAAAAAAAGAGATTATGGCAGGTCGCAAGAGTGGCCGCCAGCATCTCGCCGGTTGAAAACAAGTGCCTTATATACGCCCGCGAGTAGCGGCGGCAAACCGCGCATTCGCACGCCGGATCGAGCGGGCGCTCGTCCGCCGCGTAGCGCGCTGCCTTGATCGTAAGCCGCCCCTCGGACGTGAACACGCAAGCGTTGCGCGCGTTGCGGGTGGGCATGACGCAATCGAACTGATCGATGCCGCGGGCGACGCACTCCGCCAGATCAAGTGGCGTGCCCACACCCATCAGATACCGGGGCTGGTCTTCCGGAAGGCGGCTCGCGGTGTATTCAACCACGTCGTAGGTGGCGGTTTTCGGCTCACCTACAGAAAGCCCGCCCAGAGCGTATCCAGCGAAGCCGGTTTCCCGCATCTCGGCCACGCTCTCGCGGCGCAGCGTTTCATCCACTCCGCCTTGCACGATGCCATAAAGAGCGCCTGGCGGTTCAGCGCCAAGTTCCTGCGCAGCAGCCAGATAGCGATCCTTCGCCCGCCGCGCCCAGCGTCCGGTGAGCTTCACCGCGCGCCGCGTTGATTCCCCGCTCGAAGGATAAGGCACGCACTCATCAAGAATCATACAGATGTCCGAGCCCAGGGCCAACTGAACGTCTACTACGCGCTCGGGGGAAAAGAAATGCGAGGAGCCGTCGAGATGCGACCGGAATTCCACTCCGTCTTCGGTAATCCGCTGCAGGCCCTTGAGGCTCATCACCTGGAACCCGCCGCTATCCGTCAGGATCGGATGCGGCCAGCTCATGAAGCGGTGCAGCCCACCCGCGCGGCGGATGAGTTCGTGCCCTGGCCTTAAGTAAAGATGATACGTGTTGCCCAGAATAATCTGGGCCCCCGCCTCCTCCAGATGTTGCTGCGTCACCGCCTTGACCGTGCCGCCCGTTCCCACGGGCATGAAGGCGGGCGTTTCAATGATGCCGTGAGCAGTATGGATGCGGCCCAGGCGCGCGCCGGTTGCGGAATCCCGCGCCAGAAGCTCAAATTTGAACAAGGAAGACACAATGTTTAAGGCAGCGCCTCAAGTGAAAGAGACAACCCGGCCCCCTCACCCGGCTCGCTACGCTCGTCACCCTCTCCCTGCAGGGAGAGGGCAAAGAATTTATTAAATAATAATGAGCCTCTCTCGCCGAGTCTGTGCGAAAACCCGGAACAGCCGCTACGACCGCAATTGTCGCACAGTCTCCCACGATGGATGCCGAGGGAAAAATAAATAGGTAACAGCCCTCTCCCCCGAATCGGGGGAGAGGGTGGCCCGCGTAGCGGGACGGGTGAGGGGCGCTTGCCAAACTTTTCACGCCAGCAGGATGGTCCTTAAACAGAGCCTCAAAGCAGCGACAACCCGGCCCGCAATAGGATGTAGATCAGCCATAGTACGAAGAAAGCAAAGAACATGCTTTTCGGGCGTACCTTTCCGGCCGTCGCGGCAGAAAAGCCAATCCCCAGCAGGCCCAAAACCCAGAAACTGAACAAGTCAACCGAAGTGGCGAGCGAATACAGAGCGCTTCCCACCGACTGGCTGGAAAGGAAAAAGCCGATGTTGGTCGGCGCCAGATTCCGGGGGTTCATATTCGCGGGGTCGCCGAAGAAAATCATAATCAGGGTGAGAATGCCCGCCAGAAGCATGGCTAGGTTGGCGTGCGCCGCGACCGAAAAAGCGGTCTTAAAATTGGTCGAGGCTCCAAAAATCACTTTGAGAAGGAGGAGGCCGAGCGCAGCGAAGATCACAAGCACAATGGGGACGGCGATCAACGCCGCGATAGGCGTGATGATTCCCGCGAACTTTGCGCCCTGAGTCACCGCCTGCTGCATCTGCTCGGGACTCATCGTGCTGGCGCGCCCGCTGAGTTCGATTGAGCGCCGCACAATCTGCTCCATGCCCACCCTATGAATCAAGGCTTCCGCGCCCCCGAACGATATTAAGATCATGACGATTAGAGGCGCCCAGAAACCGGGCTTGCGCGCGATATCGGTAAAGGTCTTAACCGGCTCAGTAAACACGCCGAAGAACCGCGCCGCCGCGCTCATTTGCTGGTCTCCAGTTGTCATCACGTTCGCTTCTCCGTTGGTCATCGTCGTCCTCCTTCTTCCTTGGGAACGCGCTCAAGTGTCGCGCTTGGAAAACGCTTGATTGTAGGGCCGGGCTTCACGCCCGGCACATGCCGCCCTAAAGGGCGGCGCTACTGCGCATTTTCCGCACGCAACACTGGTTATGGAAGTCCCTGCCGTGCCTCTGGCGCCCCGGCCTGGAATCCGGCCTTAATTTCCAAGGGTAAACGCCTAGTGTAGTTATTTAGCTTGTGCTTGGCAATGGCGAAAATGGGGATTGAAAATGGTCTCGCCCTCGCCCACCATTACGCGAGTGAGGAGGACGTTGCGGCGTGGCTACGACCATATCCCTACCAAAAGACCTCTCGCCAAGGCGCAAAGACGCCAAGCTTCGCAAAGATTAAAGATGAAGTTAAGCGCATTTGCCTTTGCGCTTTCTTTGCGCCTTGGCGTCTTTGCGAGAGGCTGTTGGTTTTTCAAAACGGCCTGACCCCATTCCAGAAAATCGCAGATTTTGCTTGACATGATAACAAGCCAAGCGTAATGCGGTATATGCGCAATCGCCATGAAAACTAACTCCGAACCGAACCGCTCCGGAACATTGGCCCCTGAATCCATTCCCACTCACAACACCCGATACGTCTATCTGATTTCGCTGGTCGCGGCTATGGGCGGGCTGCTTTTTGGCTACGACTGGGTGGTGATCGGCGGGGCCAAGCCCTTTTACGAGACTTTTTTCCACCTCACCCGCCCATCCCAGCAAGGCTGGGCGATGAGCTGCGCGCTGGTGGGCTGCCTCATCGGCGCCCTGATTTCCGGCCAGCTCAGCGACCGCTTTGGCCGCAAGCGCCTGCTGATTCTCTCCGCTCTGTTGTTTGCCGTTTCATCTCTTGGTACAGGGCTAGCCAATGACTTTGGCGGCTTCAACGGCTTTGTCATGTGGCGCATCACGGGCGGCATGGCGATTGGTCTTGCGTCAACTCTCTCGCCCATGTACATTGCCGAGATTTCGCCCGCCGCGCTGCGCGGCAAGCTGGTCTCGCTCAATCAGTTGAATATCGTTGTGGGCATTCTGCTCGCCCAATGCGTCAACTGGATGATCGCGCGGCCCGTGCCGGCGGGCGCAACCGCTTTGGACATCTTCAATTCCTGGAACGGCCAGCACGGCTGGCGATGGATGTTTGGCGTTACCGCGATTCCCTCCGTCTTGTTTTTTCTCGGAATGCTGGTGGTGCCCGAAAGTCCGCGCTGGCTCGCCAAAAGCGGCATGAAGGAGGCGGCGCGGCGCATCCTGGCCAAAATTAGCGGCGAAACGGGGGGCGCGCAGGCGCTGGCTGAAATCGAACTGAGCCTCAAAAGCGAAACGGGGAGCATCGGCCTTAAAAGCCTGTTGGGCCCGCGGCTGCGCAAAATCCTGCTGCTGGGCATCGTGCTGGCGGTATTGCAACAATGGTGCGGCATCAACGTGATTTTCAACTACGCGCAAGAGGTGTTTTCCGCCGCAGGGTACAACGTGTCGAACCTGCTGCTCAACATCGTGATTACCGGCGCGGTGAACCTTGTCTTCACGCTGGTCGCCATTGGTCTGGTCGATAAGGCTGGGCGCCGCACTTTGATGCTGGTGGGCTCGGCTGGCCTCGCGCTCATTTATATCCTTCTTGGAATTGGCTACCGCACGGGCAGCCAGGGAATCCCCATGCTGCTGCTGGTGGTCGCAGCCATCGCCTGTTATGCCATGTCGCTTGCGCCCGTCACCTGGGTGGTGATTTCGGAAATCTTTCCCAATCGCATCCGGGGCACGGCCATGTCCATTGCGGTGGCGTTCTTATGGATTGCGTGCTTTATTCTCACTTACACCTTCCCCCTCTTGAACCACGCCCTCGGCGCGGCGGAGACCTTCTGGATCTACGCCGGCGTTTGCGTTGCCGGCTTCCTGTTCATCAAGTCCCAGCTCCCCGAGACCAAAGGGAAAACGCTCGAAGAAATCGAAACGCTTTGGAATCGCTGACCTCAGGCCCCTTCATCAACCCGCCGCGATTTATGGGGCCGGTTGGTCAAAAAACCCGGCTGGCGCAGACCTTGAGGTCTGCGTTTCGGGAGGTGGTTGCGAAAAAACCGTCTCGTTTATCCCATTTGTCTCAAAAGTCTCAGAGTGCTGTGCTAGGCTTTGGAGTGCGGCAGCGTGCTGCCGCTCTTTCGTAGGGGCGGGGCTTGCCCCGCCCAGAGCGCAGCAAGCTGCGCCCACGCCTCCAAATAGCCTAGCGCCGCGTAAAGCGTTTGTTGTCATACCGTAGCGCCGCCCTTTAGGGCGGCATGCCGGGCGTAAAGCCTGGCGCACCCAAGACCTTATGATGGAGTTATGGGCGCGACTTCGGACTAGGATCAACAATGCAAATGATTGAAAACAGAACGGTAATCAGGCAAACAGAGTCCACGGGCCAGGACAGGATTGGAGAGAAGGAGCACAGCCGGAACAAAAAAGGATTGTTTTACTTTTTTGTAAGTTATTGAAACTACAGGAAAATTAGAAGAGCAAACCGGAGCAAACCGGACTCTCCTGTGGATAAAATCGCTGCAAGCACCTGAATATGAACGAGATAAGTCGATTTTGGAACAAACCGGAGGCATGTGCAACAAAAGAAAGGCGATTGCGGGATGAGTCCGGTTTGTTCCGGTTCGTAACCCTGTTTTTGACACGGTTTGGAGTGCGGCAGCGTGCTGCGGCTGTTTCGTAGGGGCGAGGCTTGCCCCGCCCTCGAGACGGAAACATGGGCCTTTCCCGGTTCGGTCTATTCGGGTTTTGGGGTGCATTGGAGTTTTTGGTGCGCACCGTTCGTATTTCAAA
>JBOGJY010000447.1:0-9347 GCA_050745325.1 Terriglobia bacterium | reverse complement strand
GGTGTGAACGGATCGCGTCAGGCGGAGGGCCTCGCGGGCGAGTTCCATTCGCGGTAGATGCGGCCCGGCGCTGCTGGGGTAGCCTTCGGTGAAGATCGGGGAGAGCACGTGCAGCACGGCGCGAAGTCGTTGGGCGCGCTCTTCGCTCGTCGGCGCCTGGAATGGCACGCCCGAGGCCTTGACGCTTTGCTTAGCCCGGCTGATGCGCTGCGCCATGGTCGCCTCGGGAACCAGGAACGCGTGGGCGATTTCGGCCGTGGTCAAGCCGCCCACCGCCCGCAGCGTCAGGGCGATCGCTGAGGACGGACTCAGAGAGGGATGACAGCACATGAAGAACAGGTTCAGTGTGTCGTCCTGATCCGTCTCAATCTCAATGCCAACTTCAGGCGCCAGATAGCCGGACTGCGTGGCCGCCTCGGCTTCCCGGCGCCGCCGGGCCATCTCGCTGCGCAAGTAATCCGTCATGCGCCGCGAAGCGACCTGAATCAGCCAGCCGCGAGGATTGCCGGGCGCCCCTTCCCGCGGCCATTGCATGGCTGCTGCGAGCAAAGCCTCTTGAACAGCGTCCTCGGCGGCGGCAAAGTCATGGAAACGGCGGATTACCGCGCCGAGCACCTGCGGCGCAAGTTCGCGCAACAGATGCTCGGAACGGGCGTCTAACGAGCTCTCTGTCACGGCAGTTCGTCGGTCCTTCTGCTCATAATCTGCCGCACCTCGATCGGCATGCTCAGTGGCGCTCCGCCGGGAGCAGGCCCCGCCGATATCCGGGCGGCGATCTCATAGGCTCGTTCCGGACTGTCAACGTCAACGATCCAGTAGCCCAGGAGAAACTCCTTTGCCTCTGGAAACACTCCGTCCGTGACCGGCGCGCCGTCCTTCCCGGCGCGCACCACTTTAGCCTGATCCGGCCCAGCCAAGGGCTCATTGGCCACAAGCTCTCCGGATTCGCTCAGATCTTTGTTGACACCCTTCAAGAATGCGAAATGCGCCTCGATGTCGCTCTTGGACCATGCTCTATACGTATCAACGCCCGCTTTCGTGCCGGCCATCATCAAAATGTATTTCATGTTGGTTGCTCCTTTCGATTCTCGCACAGTCCCTCACCCGGCTCGCTCCGCTCGCCACCCTCTCCCCAGCGGGGAGAGGGTGCCCGAGGTACGAGGGCGGGTGAGGGGTCGTTTTCGCGCTTATTTGCGCGCTTTCATGAGGGAGTCGGAGCAGGCGGCGTGTTCTCGACATCCCCGGCAACAAATTTCAAAAAAAGTGGCGGCCCGCCCTTGTGTCGATTTCGCGCCCCGAGAATCGACATACGGGTGGAGGTTCGAAAATGACAAGCGGTGCATTGGTAGTCGATGTTAGCCAGGACTGGGCGATCGCCTGCGATGTCCAGCAGCGGTTTATGCAGGGCTTGGATCCAGCAATCGGCGCCCTGGACTACAGCGCGCGATGCCGTCAAGTACACGCGCTGGGCGGGGATTGCTACGATTTTGCGCCGCTGCCGCACGACCGTTTGGCGCTGGCCGTTGGAGACGCCTCCGGTAAAGGTCTCGCCGCGGCGTTGATGATATCAAATGTCCAGTCGTCGCTGCGCACGGCCACGTTGTTCGCTGCAAACGACGGGGCGGCGATGCTCGGAGCAGTCAATCGTCTGGTGTACGCTTCCTCACTCGCGGACCGGTACGCCACATTATTCTACGGCGTTTTCGACGGAGCCGCGCGCACGCTGCGGTACGTTAATGCGGGCCACAATCCCCCGATGGTCATTCGCCGAGATAACTCCATCACTTGGCTCGAAACCGGCGGTGGACCCGTCGGAATGTTTCCAGATTGGACCTATGAAGAAGGTTCTGTTCAGCTTAATCCGGGGGATCTGGTCCTCGCCTACACGGACGGGGTGATTGAAGCGGTAAATCCGGCCGGCGAAGAGTGGGGGGTAGAGGGCCTCCTAAAGGCAGCGGCCGAAAGCGACGCACAATGCGCTGACGGCATTATCCACGCGATCTTCACCTTGATGGATGAGTTTTCGCAAGGACGCCAGACCGATGATGCGACGGTCGTAGTGTTGCGGATGCATTGAGCCTTCGCAAAGCTCGAAACGCGCGACAACGATTGTGGACGGCGGTATGGTAAGGCCGGGCCGGCGTGCCACCAGCTGCGTGGATTCCGAGGGTCTCGCTCGTTGGCCGGACAAAATCCGCTAGATCGCCGCGGCGTTTACGCATACTTGCACTATCCCAGTGAAGGTCACCCGGTCGAAAAACGCCCATTTCTGGCATCCGCCCAGTTCAGAGATACTAACGTTAGAACTCTATCGGGAGTGACTTGACTCGTGGTAAGATACGGCCCAATGGAGGAAAAACCAATGGCTCACTATTCCAGACGTATTTTCCTGAAGTCCGGACTTGCCGCAGCGGCGCTTGCTGGCGCGGGAAGCTTGCAACTGAGAGCAGCGAGCGGAACCGCGACGGATTGGGTACCGCTCGGGAAATCCGGCGTAAAGGTGACGCGGCTCGCCTTTGGCACCGGCAGCTTCGGCGGTCGAGTGCAGCGCGAACTGGGACAAGACCAATTTACGAGGCAGGTCCGCTACGCCTACGACCGCGGCATTCGCTTCTTTGAGACGGCTGAGTCTTATGGCGACATGCACAGGATGCTCGGCGTGGCGCTGAAGGGCATTCCACGCGATAGCTACCGGCTGATGTCGAAAGTGACCACGCGTCAAGGCGTAGATCCGTTGCAGAAGATCGACGAATTGCGCAAGCTCGCCAATACCGAGTACTTTGACGTGATGCTGCTGCACTGGCAGCACGTTGCAACATGGCCAGAAGACAGCCTCCGGTGGCAAGATGGCATTGCGGAAGCCCAGGCGCGCCATATGGTGATAGCGCGCGGCGCGTCCGTGCACGGCCTCCCCGCGCTGCGCCAGGTTCCGAAGGACAATTGGCTTCAAGTGGCGATGATCCGGATGAATCATAAAGGCGTAAGGATGGATGCGGAGGACTACAACACGGAAGGATTGGGCAATGTGAGTGAGGTCGTCACGCATGTGAAACAGGTCCGCAAAGAAGGGATGGGCGTGATCAGCATGAAGCTCGTAGGAGAAGGCGCCTTCACGACCCGTGCGGACCGCCAGGCGGCGATGAAGTTCGCGTTCAGGCACGCGGGTGTCAATTGCGTGACGGTCGGGTACAAGAACACGGCGGAGATCGACGAGGCCATTGGGAATCTGAATCTGGCGTTCGCGTAACAGTCGGCCCGCAACTTGCTTCTCGCCTGCGACTGGCGGGACGGAGCGCCATGCTGTTCACCGGGATACGCCAGTTAATAGGCCAGTTCGGTAGGGCCGCTTCGGGAAGAACGGCTGTTCCAGAACGGCCCAAGCCGCGAAATGCCCACCGCTTTCGAACGAAGGGAGGCTCAAAGCCGACTTGCTGATTGAGGACTTGGCGATAAGCCGCGCCGGCCACATAGCTTCAGCCGACATCGGTTTCATCCCATCGGCAGAGCGGGGGCGCAAGGCCATCGAAAGAAGAATTGGGCGTCAACAACAAGCTGCCCGCTGCCCTCCTGCGCCGTGCATTTAGCGGGGAGTTGTGAACCGTGCCGGCTATAATTTTCCTCGACGAAGCAGGAAACCTGAACCTCGACCTCAAAGACGAGGATTTCCCCATCTTTGCCGTGACACTCCTGGTATGTAACCAGGATGAATATTGTCGCTCCATCGTTCCGGCGTTCTTAGAATTCAAGATCAAACACTTCGGACACGAGGCAGTCATCCTCCATTCACGTGATATACGAAAGGCACAGAAAGACTTCGGCTTCCTAACCAATCGTGAACGCAGAGAAGCGTTCCTGGAGGAGCTGTCGGCTCTCATGGGCCAACTAACATACCGGTGGATCACAACGGTCATTCGCAAGCAGCAGCATCGGGAGAGATACGGGATGGCAGCGCAGAACCCTTACGACCTGGCCTTGACACTTTGTCTTGAGCGCCTTCTCCCGCTTCTTGAAGAAGAGCGACAACAGCAGGTTTGCATCTTGGCTGAAGCACGAGGAAAACTTGAAGACAAGGAACTGGAACTCAGCTTCCTGCGGACAGTTAATAACGGTACGTATTATGTTTCGAGGGAGCGTTTTCGGGCCGTCAACTTCGGCCTAAGGTTCGCGGAAAAGGCGAGAAATGTAACAGGGAATCAAATGGCCGATCTGATCGTTTATCCCATTGCGCGTCACGTGCTTGACCCACAGAAACCGAACCTTGCGTACGACACCGTTGCAGCCAAAGAGTATCGCGGAGCGGGTTGGATTCGGGGCCTGAAAGTGTTCCCCTGAAAAGCAAAAAGGCCCCAGCTTCCACCGGAGCCAATCGCCGACCGGGAATCCCCAGTCCCAAACTTCGTTTTCATTATAGCCGAAGCTGCTTTGCATTTGCAATGCAACGTAAGGCAACGCGGTAGAGATGATACTTTTCGGTCCTGAAAGCGCGGAGGCTGGAACCGCCGTTTACATCACGTCGAAAATCGGCAAGCATATGAAAGAGGCAGGATCATGAGAGTGACCTACGAGCTGGAAACGGTTACGATGACCATCACCCTTCGCGAGGAACGCATCAAGGAAAGTGACGAGGTTCGTCCAGGGGTGATCGCTGATTTTGGATACGACGGCGGTGTTGCCTGGTTCGAAATCCTCGGCGCTTCTTATGGTTGTCTAGAATACTCGCGAGATGCAATTCGCCCTGGGAGAGTGATACTGCGGCGTGGCTGTGAAATTTGCTGGAGATGCGGAATGGAAGCGAAATTGAGTTTCAAGTATGATCGGGAAGGGGACATCTTGCACATCGATAAGTGCCCTCCGTACGCCGGGCAGGAATCGGAAGAGCTGGGTGACGATGTAATCGCCCGGCTGAATCCCGGTACCCGAGAAGTGGAGAACCTGGAAGTCCTTTTCTTCTCCACGCGGCTCCTGCGCAACGATCTTTTTGATTTACCCGTCAGCGCGGATTTGCGGTTGACAGTTTAACCTTAACCGATGTCTGTTCCCTCCAAAACTAAATCTGACAGCGGAAGTTCGGTAGGACCGCTTCGGGAAAAGCGGCTGTTCCAGAACGGCCGAAGCCGCGAAAATACTCTCCGCTTTCGAACGAAGTGAGGCTCAAAGCCGGCTTGCTGATTGAGGGCTTGGCAATAAGCCGCGCCGGCCCATAGCTTCAGCCGACATCGGTTTCATCGCCTCGTCAGACCGCTCTTTGGATCGTGGTCACGTTCCAGTGAAGCGCGATCCCACTTGGCCAAATTAGCTGCGGCCTCGTACGTCGTCTGCAAAAAATCGAGAAGGGTGTCGTCTGGGGACTCCGACTGCCGGACGACATCGTACGCCAGAACGAATTCCCGCAAATCGCTACTGTAGAAGGCCGCGTCAGGCTTGACGGGGGTGTCCGGGAACCCCACCGGTTCTGGATAAGCATAGGAGTAGAACGCGGGATAGGGAATCGCGCCCCCGCCTGGCCAGAACCCGCAGCTACTGACTTCGTGCGAGTAAGCCTCGCGCGTCACCCAGTCCGGCAAGTTGGGAATGCCGCCGGGATGTTGAGGCGCTTCCCGTCCGGAAAACCGGGTCACCGCCAGGTCGGGCGCGCCCCAGAAGAAGTGTACGGGGCTGCACTTGCCGATGAAACGAGCCCGAAACTCCTTAAAGATCCGGTCGGCCTGCACGAGGATCTGCCAGAACCGATGGGCGTACTCCCGGTCGTACGCCCGGTGGGTTTCGTCCTGGTCGAAGCGGATGGGCTCGGCCACCTCGTTAGGGCGCCGGTAAATGTCGACGTGAAGGTTGAGCTTTCCCATCTCTTCCATGAGGCGCTTGTAGAACGCTGCCACTGACTGCGGTTCGAGCGCCAGAGCAACAATACCGCCGTCGCTCGACTGCACTGTCAGCCGATGGTCGATGAAGTCGAAATCGATTTGGAACGTCCGTGCGCCATACGGAATGGGCGACGTGGTAAGCCCTCTGACGGTCACGTACAACGTGACATGCCAGGAATGATTCACCCAGGGACTTTGGGCGAGTCGAACCTTGCCGGCTATCTGCGTCCACAGGTGCAACGTCGCACACGTCTCGCTCCAAGCTTCCAGAGGCAGACTGGGCCATCTTTCCGAACGCGCAGAGGACGGGCCGGTCATCTCTCTCCTCCTATCACATGGCTCCCGCCGTCTAACGCCTGGCGCTGAGTCTCCATGCTTCGCTCATCATGGCGCCGCGGGCTCCAGCGCATTGTTAGACCGCCGTAGTTTTGACGCTTCAATAACCGGCCTCGAACTGAGGCTGGCTTGGATAAAAGCCGGTCCTGCTCAACCCAAAACAAACCTCTGGCGGTGAGCTTCGGCGGAGCTGCTCAGGACACACCGCTCCAAGAAATTCCTTAGGCTGAAAACAGAGAATACTTCAACGGCAACACACGGTCAACCTCATCCGCGAAGCTGAAGATGCGGTCGTGTAATTCCCCTTCCACCCGTGCACTGCCGTTCACAATCCGCGAGACGGTGGCGAGGCTTACTCCGGCCGTTTCTGCGAGCTGTCTTAAAGTGGGCTTTCCACGCATTCAAAACTCCTCCTGAGCGCCGCGCCGCTTTTCGGTGACGGTGCGTTGGTCGAATGCCATAAAGAGTCTCCCTTTCTGATTGGTGATTAGTGATTGATGATTGGCGATTGAGGGTTGAGGATTTGCAGTTCGCCGTTTCCAATTTCTCTGTGAACGCTCGCTGTAGCGGCGGCGTCCTCGCCGCCGGTCTTTACGGTTTGAAAGCCGGCGGCCAGAGGGCCGTAGCGCAGAGTTTTGACCACAAAACTCTGCGCTGCTTGCTCTGGACCCAGATGCCGCCGGACTCGACGCCGATCAACTTGACCTGTTGAAGTGCGGTCTGGTGAATCTTCGGGATTAAGACGGCGATTTCTTGGCCGATCAGATCAGAGAAGTCCATTGAGACTTCCTCTCATTTGGCGTTATCATGAGAGCGTGGAAACTGAAACGAAGCGCCCGCGACCGAAACGCTACGAACCGAAATTGAGCCTTTACCCCATGAAATTCGAGGATGCGCTCCGGGTAATTGCCAAGGCCAAGCCGGAGCCGAAAGAGTCGAAGCGCAAATCGAAAGGACGTTAATCGCTCCGTAGTTTCTTCAGTTTGAAGAACGTCTCCTCGTACTTGTTCAGTAGAGCCATCTTGCGCCGCTTGTCCTCATAGAGCATGTCGATAACAGGCTTGTCTAGGTACCGAATTGACCACACGCGGTTACATTCCTTAAGTCTGGCCAATGACCGCCTTTCAGGAAGATGCGGGTGAGTGATACTATTAGCCAGCACTTTCCGAGATTCGACAGCAGCGATGTCGGCAACCTGTAGCAGCGGGATACTGCCAGGAACGTCGAACTCTTTGTGTCCGAATGTCAGGGTCTCTAATCTCTTGTGCCACGGCTGAAGTCTGTCCAAGCCCATTGTGTAATCGAAGAGCCTCTTCGCCACACCCTGTTTGGTTTTCCAGTCGAAGAAAAATGCTACTGTCTCTTTGGGCGGAGCCTCATCGCCGACGCGCGAGCAGGCCTCACGCAGGACGAATTGAAACGCTAGATGCCACTTGTCATGGCCGAGCATCTCACCTTCATCGTTCAAGGGTTGGAGTGTCTTGTAATCGTCCAACATTACGGCCATTCCGATCAGGTACACCCCGTGCCGACAGATCATCTCGATCAAGTCCTTTGTGAGCTGATCGCGGTCGGTCTTTGTCCACCCCTTTTTTTCGCTGAACTCGCCCCAACCGTTGTCACAGTCGGTCATGTGGTAGGCGCTCACGCCGGTTGGCTTTACGCGCGAAATCCACTCCTCTTGCAGGCGGTCCCAATCTTCCGCGAAGCCGATGAAACCAGCTATGGCGTGTACCTTTTCTTCCTTGTCTTCGCTTTCATCACCATAGAATCTGACCGCCATAATTAGCCTCATCTTACATCCCGGAACCGGTAGCGCAGAGTTTTGCTTTTGAACCTCTGCGGTTTCTATCGAACCCATCGGAAATGCCGCAGAGTCTAAAAAACGGAGACTCTGCGCGACGCGCTCAACGAATCCGCCGGGTTCGAAAATTCCGGACAGGCTCGTAGCATTCACTCCCTTCTGATGAAGAATCTTCAACGGAGCTTACTGGAGCAGCAGACACTCTCTTCCCGCCAGTTTTCCAAGGGCTTTGTCCAGCGTCACCAGGGTAAGGTCAGAAACACCTGCAAACGACGCCAAATAGGCATCGGGCCACTGTTGGGGCGAAAAGCGCGAGGTTGCCGTCAGCGTGCGGAGCACGGCTTCGACGCGTTCGGATTCGGTCTCGGAATAAAAGGCAACCCGCGCATCGCTGGTGAGCTGGTCGTAAGCTTTCCAGGCTTCTTGCTGAGTCTTGACTTCATCGCGCATCACGGCGGGATGCGTCAGCAGCCGCAGAAAGCCCAATTGGGTGACGCGGCAGAAGACCGCTTGTTCCGCTTCCACCCGCTCGAACCAGGCGGCCGCAACCGCATGATGTTGGTGGCCCCGGTAGGCCAACGCCAGCCACACGTTGATGTCAGGGAAATAGGATTTCATTGATCTTGCGGTTGGACAGGCGCAGCCAGCCGGGCCTCTTCGAGTCGATAACCGGCAGGGCAATCGCCTTGGCCTTACGAGCGATCTTCCGGCCTCCGAGCTCCGCTTTCACACCACGCAGAACCAGCTCTTTCACGGAACAGCCTTGCAGGGCCGCCTCTGCTTTGAGGCGTCTGTAAACCGGGTCAGGAATGTCCACCGTGGTTCTCATAAGAACAGTCTACCATATTTATGGTTCTGGGAGATTAAGACCCCGGAGGTCATGCCGGACTTTTTTGAACAGCGCCTACGGGCAGGAAAGATTGGTGACAGGCCATCGACCCACACCGAAAGGTTCATACGCAATCACCGAATCGTACTTAAAGGAAATTCCGATACCGATGCCCGGTGATAAGCGGACCGCCAAGAGAATAATTCAGTTGGTCACTGAATTGGGAACCCCGCCCACCTCTGCTGCCGATAAGCAAAAGGCGGAGCACTCAGAAAACGAGCTGCAATCTCTCATCCAGACGAGCCTTGCCGTGACAACTGGTTAAGCTGGGAGCGCCGCTTCACTCGCCGCATTGATTTCCGTGTCTGCGCCGCAACCGGTTGCGCAGAGTTTTGTGGCTAAAACTCTGCGGTTTCTATCGAACCCATCGGAAATGCCGCAGAGTCTCAAAAAACCGAGACTCTGCGCCACCTGCTCAAGATTCCATCAAGGCCAGAAATCCCTCTACGGTCAGTCC
>JBOGJY010000446.1:0-4864 GCA_050745325.1 Terriglobia bacterium | reverse complement strand
CGGCCTATGCCGCTCTTGCCCAGGAAGTATCGCAGCCTTTGTGCTTGAGCGAGCGACTCGCCACCCGCTGGGGATTTCGGGAAATTCTGGAAAACCGCGCAGCGCGTATTATCATGCCGGATGTGGCCTGGTGCGGCGGCTTGTCGGAAGCGCGCAAGATCGCTGCCGCCGCGGAAACCCATTATCTCCCCAGCGCACCTCACAATTGCGGTGGACCTGTTATCCACTTTGCGTCCTGGCACCTGGCTGTGGCGACGCGAAATTTATTCATTATGGAAACCGTCAGGCGCCACTATGTAGACCGTTTTCAGCTTGTCGCCACGGCGGCAGGCGCGCCGCAAAAGGGCAGACTGGGCATACCACCCGGTCCGGGGCTTGGCATTGAGCTCAAGCCGGAATTTCTCGCCAGTGAGCGGGTGCGAGTTGACGCATTTCCGAAAAAAACAGAATCATAAGATTCTGGCGCAGCCCCGGGTCCTCATGTCATGGCCTGACAGCGTGCGAGCCATTCTGGAAGCTTGGTATCCAGTGAAATAGGGTAGCTAGGCAACTACTAGCCAGTCGATTGCTATAACCCATACGGCATTCGCCGAGTGCTCTCTTTGAGACGTTGTGCTTTATGGTACTTTCAACGTTCGCCGCGTCGGCATCCCGTAGCCAATGCAGCGCGTGAGCGCAACCTGCAATGGACCGGATTCCTATACGGAGGTGGCTGTGCCTCAATCCGAAGGAAGTGGAACTGTCTACGGAGTCCTGGTCGCCGTTGCCGGGGCAGTAGGAGGGTTGCTGTTCGGATATGACACGGCGGTGATTTCCGATGCGATACTTTTTGTCCGTCATTTATTCCGCCTTTCGCCTCTTGAAACCGAGATCGCGGTCGCCGCGGTGCTGGCCGGCGCGGCACTGGGCGCAGCGCTGGCGGGCTACCTGTCGGATCGTTTTGGGCGCAGGCCCGTGCTGCTTGCAGACGCAATCATCTTTGCGGTCTTTGCCGTCTTTACAGGCTTATCCACAGGCCTCGTGACTTTTGCCGCCGCTCGCTTCGTGGTGGGCATTGCGGTCGGGATCGCGTCGATGGTGACGCCGCTTTATCTCGCCGAGGTGGCGCCGCCCAAGATTCGCGGCGCTATCGTCACGCTGAACCAACTCGCGATTGTCCTTGGCATCGTCATCGCCTACTACGTGGATTATCTCTTTTCGGGCAGCGGCAACTGGCGCGGGATGTTTATCAGCGCCGTGGCTCCCGCGCTGGTTCTGCTTTTGGCGCTCATCATTCTGCCGGAAAGCCCGCGCTGGCTCGCTGCGCACGGACGGATGAGCGACGCCGCTCGCATTCTACAGCGCCTCGAGAGCGCTGATCTCGTGCCGCAGCATCTCCGGGAGATCGAAGAGGTTGCGCGTGCGGACCGGCTGGCATTTCGTGATCTATTCACGCCGCGCTTTCGCAAGGCTCTGGTGGCCGGTGTAGGTCTTGCAATTTTCCAGCAGATCACCGGCGTAAATGCCATTGTTTATTACACGCCGATCATTCTTCAGATGGCGGGTTTTCATAGCGCGTCAAGCGCCATCCTCGCTACGGTGCTCGTGGGAGTGGTGAACGTCATTTTTACGATTGTTTCGCTGTTTCTGCTGGATCGCGTCGGCCGCCGACCCATTCTTCTGGTCGGTATTGCCCTCATGGGTCTGAGCCTTGCTTACTTAGGCTACCTTTTCGGGGTCCCGCACGTGCCGCGCATCGCCATTCTCGTGGCTGTCCTCGTGTATCTCGCGGCGTTTGCCGTTGGACTCGGCCCCATTTTCTGGCTGTTGATCTCCGAAATTTACCCCACCAACATTCGCGGCCAGGCGATGTCCTTCGCCACCGTAACCATCTGGATTTTTGACCTGTTGACCACGGTGACGTTCCTCAGCCTGGTTGGGGATCTCGGCGCGCGCCACGCCTTTTGGCTCTACGCCATCGCTTGTGCCGCCGCCTTTTCTTTTTCGCTCTACAAAGTACCTGAGACCAAAGGCCGGACGCTTGAGGAAATCGAAGCTTCCTGGGCCGCATGAGCAAATTCCACTGTTGCGCTGTTTTATGAAAAGGGATGTCGAGAGAAATATTTTTCCCTTGGAGCAACTCGGGGTTGATACGTTCGGGCAACGACGCCGACAAAAGTGAGACCATAGGTGGGTTGCCGCACTCCCGACAGCCCCGGAAGCGCGGGCTGGCGACCTCGATCGTGCAAAGCGTCGTCTGGAATCAGTCCTCTCGCACGTCTTGTACGTGCCGCGGTCGCCGGCAATTAGGACACGGCATCGCAGCCTCACAATGCCTGAGAAACTGTTCGGAGGCGACAACTTCTTGAAGCCGTCTGAGGATCGCTTTGGTGTCTGCGAGTGTCAAGCCGACGTCCGGGCCGACTGGCAAGGGCCACACTCGACGGTACCCAAGTCTGCAGAGGTGGTAGTGTCAGGGTCCGGCGAAGCCAGGACTCTCGGTTTGCCGCTGCGAAGCAGCGTCTTGGGTATGGTAAATACTCGCCACAGGCGCTCTCGCCAATACGGCCAAAGACGTTGTCATCCCCATTGAGACGCGCAACGCGAACGACCCTGTGCCAGACGCCCCCGGAGAACCTGTTTCGTCTCTTCTATTTTTTCGTACCCCTGGCGAAATCGTTCAGTGACGCGATTATCGTCCTCATCTCGCTATCTATCTCGAGGTCATGCATCGCGTCGATTATGAGTGTCGGAGTCACCGTGACTCCGTACATTGTTTGCAAATGCGCGTTTAATCGCGATAGTACTTCCTTTCCGGGCGCCATCCGTAGACGCGACTCGAGATTCGCCCACTTCTGGTCAAACGCGTCCAATAGCTGACTCGTTACCGACGTGTCGTCAAGCGATCTGTTGAGGGCCTTGGCAAAGGGATGCTGTCGCTTTAGATGCTGTGCCTGCACGTCATGCTTCATCGCATCCGTTATTTTCAGCAAAATCGTCTCCATGTTTTCCGAGAACGACCTGGCAGCGCCTGTTCGCTTGTTGTGCTCGGCTATCCGCTGAGTGACCGCCCTCATCAGCGCATCGGGAACCAATAAAAAGTTCTCGAGTTCTTTCCGCGAATGGATGTGCGCATAATCGCAGAAGGTTCTTAATTCTACGAGTTCGGATGCAACCTCCGAATCCGGCCGATAGTCTCGATCAAAAAGGACCGCAACTGATATCTTTGAGCCCAGGGTTGCCTCCACGCCCTCCGTGAAGGTTCGGGCTCTTACTGGATTGAATCCCTCCGTCGGTACAACGGCGAAGTCGGATCGCATGCTGACTCTACGAAACGCCAGCTTTGTGGCAAATCGTGCCATTATCTGGAAATCCTTGCCTTCAACATATACGGCCCTCTTGCACCGCGCTAATTGAGTCAAAGTGGGGTTAAGATTCGACCCTAACGTATTGAAGATCGAGCGCAACTGGGAGGGATCGCCAACACGCTTGGCCGAGCTGGCCTTCTTCGTCACAACAAGAATTTCATCTGGGTCGGCCTCTGAGATGATTTCCGTCGAGTGTGTTGCAAGTAAGATGTCGGGTCCGAGGGTCCTGAGCGCGGTGACTAGTTGCCGTTGGAGGTCGGAATGCAGGTAGATATCGGGTTCGTCGATTACGAACAAGGATGCCGCCTTGTTCATGGCGATAAATGTCAGCATCCGGCACCACACCTGAAAGCCGAATCCTGCCCAGAATATTTCTCTGTCCATCCTCTCCTCGGGACAAAACATGTGAAGGAGGGTTTTGTCGTGGGAATTGTCCACCTCCGGCCTCTTAATATCCATTCCAGGCCACGTAGTCTGGACAAGCGAGCGAAACTCATCAAAAGATTCTGGATAGTGATACCAGATATTCCGGAAGTTTCTGGACGCTGTATGGGTCAGTAGAGCTTCTCTTGCGGCCTCCTTGTGATATAAGGGTTCGTCGTGTTCGACGGGGCCGAGTATCGGGACGAACCCGACCTCGATATCGAAGTGCCGCCGAAAAGTGGATGGGGATGTGATGGGTTTCCCAGAGGTTTCCCATATCAGGTTGCAGGTTCCGCGTTCAGGGAAGAAGAGGGTCAGGTGAGAACCCGTCGAGATTCGAAACGACACGCTGGCAGGGTGATCGTCGTTATAGTTATAGAAAATGTTTTCCGTCGCAACCGGGATGTTCCCCAAACCGACTTGGTAGCCACGGGTCTCGCCGTGCGGACCTTGGACGAATGTGGGCGATTTTGCCCTAGCTTTGCGGATCGCTTCGGCAAGGATTCGGAACGCCCCAAGGATGGTCGACTTCCCGGAATTATTCGGGCCAACGAGAATGTTGAATCGGCCCAAACTCAATGAAAACTCTCGAAATGCCTTGTACCGATAAAACCGCACAGACGTTATTCGCTGTATCTCACTTATCTGTGCCGGGCTTTCGCTCAGAGTGCCCCCTTAGGCTAGTCCTCGCCATCCTATCACGAAATTGCCTCTGGTAAGCCAAGGCTGATAGTCGCGGAGTAGTAGAAGAGCACCACGGCGCTCGGCGCGCCGGGCACTCGGGAGGATACGGCCGTGCTCTACGGCCTGGGCCGCGTCACCGAGACCCAGCTCAATTCCGACCCGGCAGGGGCCGACGACGTGAACACGAGTTACGATTCTCTGGGGCGCGTCGCCAGCGTGACCAACCCCTCTCGAACCACCTCAACGGGCGGCGACACGTATTCTTACGACGCGCTGGGGCGGGTGACGAGCGTCACGCACGCGGATTCGAACGCAACGCTCCTCTATTACGGGCCGGGAGTCGCCACCTACGGCCGCACGACGCCGATGTGCTCGAACGGACCGGGCTATCCCGAGCTTGACCGGGACGA